>DATKQA010000353.1:0-2935 GCA_035523835.1 Candidatus Sulfotelmatobacter sp. | reverse complement strand
GCGCGCCCGGCGCGGTGAGCGCTGCCCGGGTCTCGGCAATCGACAAAATCATGGACGGATGATTCCTGCACGGCTCCGCATTCGGCGAACATGCCTTGAGGATGCCGGTCACGCAATGCTAGCGTTCGCAGCCGCAAAATGCTGGATGTTTTCCGTTGGCTTCAGCTCGAAAAAGCAAGGTTCTCGTCACCGGCGCCTCCGGCCTGGTCGGGCGCAGTGCGGTCGAGCATTTCGCCGCCCTGCCCGATTGGGAGGTGCTCGGCGTATCGCGCCGCCCGCCGGACCTTTCGCTCGGGGCACGCTTGTTGCCGCTCGACCTCACCGACGGCGCCGCCTGTCGCACCGCACTCGCCCGGCACGGCGACCTCACGCATATCGTCTATGCCGCCGTCCACGAGAAGGCCGACCTGACCCGTGGCTGGACCGAGGCCGATCAGGTGGCGACCAATCTTGCCATGCTGCGCAACATCGTCGAGGCCGCCGAGGCCGCGGCGCCGCAACTCAGCCATGTCACCCTGCTGCAGGGCACCAAAGCCTATGGCGTGCACCTCGGCCCCTTCAAAGTGCCGGCGAAGGAGAGCAGCCCGCGCCACATGCCGCCCAACTTCTACTACGACCAGGAGGACTGGCTGCGCGCCGCGGCGGCCGGCAAGTCCTGGCGCTGGACCGTGCT
The DNA here is from genome assembly GCA_035523835.1 of Candidatus Sulfotelmatobacter sp. GTDB lineage: Bacteria > Pseudomonadota > Alphaproteobacteria > Ferrovibrionales > Ferrovibrionaceae > DASQHM01. The sequence continues at coordinate 2,262 of DATKQA010000353.1, read as the reverse complement.
GCGGCCGCAGATCGTCTGCGGCTTCGCGCTCAACAGCGCCATGAACGTGCTGACCTCGATCGGCACCTATGCCGCGATCTCGCGCGAGCTCGGCCTGCCCTTGCGCTTTCCCGGCGGCGAGCCGCGCATCCTGGAAATGACCGACGCCCGCCTGCTGGCCCGCGCCATCGCCTGGGCGGCGACCAGCGAGCGCGCCGCCGGCGAGATTTTCAACATCACCAACGGCGACTGCTTCGAGTGGCCGACCATCTGGCCGCGCGTCGCCGAAGCCTTCGGCATGGCGCTCGGCCCGGCGCAGCCCTGCCGGCTGCAGCGGGTGATGGCCGACAAGGCGCCCATATGGGACCGCATCGTCGCAAAGCACCGCCTGGCGCCGCATGCGCTCGCCGCGCTGGTGCCGTCGTGGCAGTACGCCGACTTCACCTTCGGCTATGGCTCGCGCCCCAATCCGGTGCTCCTCTCGACCATCAAGGCGCGGCAGTTCGGCTTCCCCGACTGCATCGACACCGAAAGCATGCTCATCGAATGGCTCGGCGAATTGCAGCGGCGCAACATCCTGCCGCGCTGACGCCGCCCTCCTTTCCCTTTCCTCCCTTCCGCATGCAAGCAAAGAGGCCGTGATGATCGAAACCGCCATGGGCAGCGCGCAGACCTGGGAATGCGACGCGATGGGCCATATGAACGTGCAGTTCTACGTCGCGCGCGCCACCGACGGCCTGGCCGCTCTCGGCCTCGCGCTCGGCTTCGGCGCGCCGCGCGACGGCCTCGGGCTGGTGGCGGAGGATCATCACATCCGCTATCTCCGGGAGGTGCGGCCCGGCGTCTGCCTCACCGTCTGGGGCGGCGTGCTGGCGATCGAGGGCGACTCGCTCCGCGCCTACCAGGAGATCCGCAACACGGCGAGCGGCCTGGTGCAGGCGACCTTCATTATCGAGGCCGGCCTCTACGATCTGGCGAGCCGCACCAGACGGCCCTTGCCGGCCGGCGCGCGGGAGGCGGCGAAACGGCTGCTGGTCGAACTGCCGGACCATGGCGCGCCGCGCGGCCTCGCGCGCACGCCGCCGCGCCCGACGCCGACCTGGGACGAGGCCGACCGCCTCGGCCTGCCGCTGACAGCGCAGGGCGTGGTCGGCATGGCCGATTGCGACCAGCACGGCTTCATGGTGACGCGCGGCAACATGGGCCGCGTCGCCGACGGCCTGCCCAATCTCATCGCCAAGACCCGCGGCATCGATCGCTCGGAAGACGACGGCTACGGCAGCGCCGCGCTGGAATATCGCTTCGTGTTCCGCAGCGCGCCCCGCGCCGGCGACCTGCTGGCGCTGCGCAGCGGCCTCAAAGGCATCGGCGCCAAGACCGTCAACTGGGTGCAATGGCTGTTCGACCGCGCCAGCGGCCAGGCCGTGGCCACGGCGGAATCGATCAATGTCAATTTCGACCTGGTGCGGCGCAAGTCGATGCCGATCGGCGACGAGCAGCGCCGGGCGCTCGCGCGCCACATTGTGCCCGGCCTCTCGCTCTGACCGCGATCAGCCGGTGACGAGCCGATCGAGCACGCGGCTTATGTCGGGGACCCGATCCGGCGGCAGATCATCGAGCCGGCCGTCGAGCCGCAGCATGGCGTAGCCGTGCACCAGCGACCAGGCGGCGACGGCGCCGGCGATGACGGCCGGCTCGTCCGCCGCCCTGCCGAGGGTCGCCGCCACCGCCTCTTCCAGATGGCGGAAGCTTTGCCGCGCCTCGGCGACCAGCCGCTCGTCGCGCGAATCGGTTCGGCCGTTGCCGAACATCAGCCTGTACTGCTCGGGATGCCCCAGCGCGAAGGCGGCATAGGCCTGGCCGAGCGCGACCAGCCGGGCGCGCGGCTGGCGTGGCGCCGCGGCGAGCGCCGCGACAAAAGCGGCGTTGAGCCGGCCAAAGCCTTCGGCGGCGACCGCGGCCAGCAGCGCCTCCTTGTCGGCATAATGGCGGTACACGGCCGAGGCGCTGACGCCGGCGCGCTTCGCCACCTCGCGCAGGCTCAGCGCGGCGATGCCGCCGCGGCCGATCAGGCGGAGCGCCGTCCGCACCAACGCATTCGGCAGGTCCCCGTGGTGATAGTTCGCGCGCGGCGCCGGCATGGCCCCCGAAGTCCTATGTTGACATCGTTCACATTCGGCAGCATGATGTGAACGTCGTACACATTATGGCGCCGGCCGCGGCGCGAGACAATGGGAAACAGCCATGGACTCCTACCTCCTGCTGAAGACCGTCCACCTGGTC
>DATKQA010000352.1:0-4072 GCA_035523835.1 Candidatus Sulfotelmatobacter sp. | reverse complement strand
GCCGAAGCCGCGGATATGTTCGGGAATCTCCGCCAGCGAGACGGCGAGCGCGTGGTTGTCGGCGTTGAGCGAACCGAGCAGGTCCTCGACCAGGGCGAAATAGTCGGCGATGAGCTGCCGTTCCATGCGCCGCTCCGGCGTGCGGCCGAAGATGTCGAACCGGCCGCCGCGCAGGCCCTTGAGGCGGGCCAGCAGCTTGAAGAGCGTGAACACCCAAGGACCGAAGGCGCGCTTCTGCAATTCGCCGCTCACCGGATCGCGCGTCGCCACCAGGGGCGGCGCCAGGTGGAACTCCAGCTTGAAGTCGCCTTCGAACTGCGCGTTCAGCTTGTTCAGGAAATCGCCGTTCGTATAGAGCCGCGCGACCTCGTATTCGTCCTTGTAGGCCATGAGCTTGAAGGCGTAGCGGGCGACCGCCTCGGCGAGGCCGCTGCGGCCCTTGGCCCGCTCGCGCTCGGCAGAGGCGACGCGCCGTACCAGCGCGGCATAGCGCTCGGCATAGGCCTTGTCCTGGTAGGCGGTCAGATAGGCGCTGCGGTCGGCGACGATCTCTTCGAGCGTCGCGGCGAAGCGCGGCGGCGCCAGCGCCTTCGGCTGCGTCGGCCGCAGCACGGCCTCGACCGCCTTGGGGTCGTGGGCGTAGAGCCGGCCCCAGGCGAGCGTGCGCTTGTTGGTGTCGATGGCGACGTCGTTGAGCTCGATGGCGCGCTCGAGCGCTGCCAGGCTGATCGGGATCAGGCCGCGCTGGAAGGCATAGCCGAGCATGAACAGGTTGGTGGCGATGGCATCGCCCATGAGCGCCGTGGCGATTTCGGTCGCCGGGGCGAATTCGGTCAGGTTGTCGCCGGCAGCGCGCCGGAGCGCGCCCTTCAGCGCCTCGTTCTGGAAGTTGGTATCGGGGTCCAGGGTGAAGGCGGCGGTCGGCGCCAGGTGGCTGTTGACCACGGCGCGGGTCTGCCCCTTGGCGACGCGGTTGAGCGCGTCGGTGCCGGCCGCGACCACCATGTCGCAGCCGATCAGCACGTTGGCGCCGCCGGCGGCGATGCGCACCGCATGCAGCTCGTCCGGCGTCGCGGCCAGGCGGACGTGGCTCATCACCGCGCCGCCCTTCTGCGCCAGGCCGGTCATGTCGAGCACGCTGACGCCCTTCTCTTCGATGTGGGCGGCCATGCCGAGCAGCGCGCCGATGGTGACGACGCCGGTACCGCCGATGCCGGTGACCAGGATGGAATAGGGGCCGTGCAGCGCCGGCAGCTCCGGCATCGGCAGGTTGGCGAAGGGATCGGCCACCTTGGCCGCGGCGTCCCGGGCGTGGCCCGAAGTCACCCGGCGGATGCTGCCGCCGTGCACCGAGACGAAGCTCGGGCAGAAACCCTTGAGGCAGGAGAAGTCCTTGTTGCAGGCGGACTGGTTGATCTGCCGCTTGCGGCCGTATTCGGTCTCCAGCGGCTCCACCGAGACGCAGTTCGACTTGACCGAGCAGTCGCCGCAGCCCTCGCAGACGGCGTCGTTGATGAAGACGCGCTTCTGCGGGTCGGGGAAGGTGCCGCGCTTGCGCCGGCGGCGCTTTTCCGCGGCGCAGGTCTGGTCGTAGACCAGCACGGTGCAGCCCGGGATGTCGCGCAGCTCGCGCTGCACCGCGTCGAGCTCGTCGCGATGGCGCACGCTGACGCCGGTCGCGAAATCGGTGCCGAGCGGGTATTTGTCCGGCTGGTCGGTGACGACGACGATCTTCTTCACACCCTCGCCATAGACCTGCTGGGTGATTTCCGGCACGGTGAGCTGGCCCTCGACCGGCTGGCCGCCGGTCATGGCCACGGCGTCGTTGTAGAGGATCTTGTAGGTGATATTGACCTTGGCCGCCACAGCGGCGCGGATCGCCAGCAGGCCGGAATGGTAGTACGTACCGTCGCCGAGGTTGGCGAAAATATGCGTCTCGTCGGTGAACGGCGCCTGGCCGATCCATGGCACGCCCTCGCCGCCCATCTGGGTGAAGGTCTCCGTCTCGCGGTTCATCCACAGCGCCATGTAGTGGCAGCCGATCCCGGCGACGGCGCGGCTGCCTTCCGGCACGCGGGTCGAGGTGTTGTGCGGACAGCCGGAGCAGAAATAGGGCACGCGCTCGACCTTCGGCTTGTCGGCGCTGAGCTGGCGCTCCTTGGCTTCGATGAAGGCGACGCGCTCCTGGATATGCGGCGAGGTGTGGAAGCGGCCGATGCGCGCCGCAATCACCTTGGCGATCAGCGCGGGCGTGAGCTCGCCGGCCGACGGCAGAATCCAGTTGCGCTGCTCGTCGAACTTGCCGATCACGCGCGGCCGCACGTCCTCGCGCCAGTTGTAGAGCTGCTCCTTGAGCTGGTTCTCGATCAGCGCCCGCTTCTCCTCGACCACCAGCACTTCTTCCAGGCCCTCGGCGAAGTGCCGGGCGCCCTCGCGCTCCAGCGGCCAGGTCATGCCGACCTTGTACAGGCGCAGCCCGATCTGCGCCGCCATGCGGTCGTCGATGCCGAGGTCGTCGAGCGCCTGGCGCACGTCGAGATAGGACTTGCCGGTGGTGATGATGCCGAAACGCGGCTTGGGGCTGTCAATGACGATGCGGTCGATCTTGTTGGCGCGGGCGAAGGCGAGCGCGGCATAGGCCTTGTGCTCATGCAGGCGCCATTCGATGCCGATGCGGTCCTCCGGCCAGCGGATGTTCAGGCCGCCCGGCGGCATGGCGAAGTCGGTCGGCGTGGCGATCTGCAGCGCGGTCGGATCGACCGTGACGGAGGCGGAGCTCTCCACCGTGTCGGTGACGGCGGTGAAGCCGACCCAGCAGCCGGAATAGCGCGACATGGCAAAGCCGAACAGGCCATAGTCGATATATTCCTGCACGCTCGCCGGATTGAGCACCGGGATCATGGCGGCCATGAACATGTGCTCGGACTGGTGCGCCAGGGTGGAGGATTGCGCGCCGTGGTCGTCGCCGGCGATCAGCAGCACGCCGCCGTGCGGCGAGGTGCCGGCGGCGTTGCCGTGCTTGAACACGTCGCCGCAGCGGTCGACGCCCGGTCCCTTGCCGTACCAGATGGCAAAGACGCCGTCGTAGCGGGCGCCCTGGAACAAGTTGACCTGCTGCGTGCCCCAAACGGCGGTCGCCGCCATGTCCTCGTTGACGCCGGGCTGGAAATGGATGTGGCTGCGCTTGAGGAAGGGCCTGGCCTTCCACAGCGACTGGTCGTAGCCGCCGAGCGGCGAGCCGCGATAGCCGGAGATGAAGCCCGCGGTGTTCAGCCCCGCCGCCGCATCGCGCTGGCGCTGCATCATCGGCAGGCGTACCAGCGCCTGGATACCGGTCAGGAAGACGCGCCCGCGCTCGAGCGTGTATTTGTCGTCGAGGGTGACGGCTGCGAGGCTCATGCGCGCTTCCTCCAAATCGACGCGGTATCACCCGAAAAGGTAATGCGTTCTGACCTAGTTTCCAAGCTGCGCCGCTATTTTTCCGCCCGCCATTGTGGCACGACAGGATCGTGCGGCAAACGGCCTGGGCGCGCCAGGAACATGCTCGCCACCGGCCGCGGGCGGAGGGTTGTTGCGCCGTCACGTGGCACGCGAAATCCGCTCGGCAGGAGCCGGACCGGTTGGCGGCATCGCGCTTCGCCGCCGCCCTGCGCTATGCTGGGGATAGCGTGAGGACGTGCAATGCTGAAATCAGTTCCGGTGCCGGTGGCAGACATCTATGTGCCGGTAAAATTGCGTGCTGCGCTGGACCCGGCCAGGGCGGAGGCGCTGGCGGAAAGCATCCTGGAGCAAGGACAGCAGTCGCCGATCCAGGTACGTCGCGACAAGGAGCGTTTCGTGCTGGTAACGGGACTGCATCGGCTGGAGGCCGTACGCTTGCTCGGCGAGAAGACCGTCGATGCCCTGATCGTCAGCGCTCGCCGCGTCTGAGTCTCAGGCCTGCTGAATCGCCGACAGCAGCCAATGCCCGCCGCGGGCCCGCATGAAAGTCCAGATCTCGGTCGCCTGAGTCGGGCGCGCGGGATCGCCTTCCACCACCCGGCCGGAAACTTGGTCGACCGTCCAGTCGAGC
>DATKQA010000351.1:0-3105 GCA_035523835.1 Candidatus Sulfotelmatobacter sp. | reverse complement strand
CGCAGGCGGTCGCCAGGTTCGGCGGCATCGACATTCTGGTCAACAACGCTTCGGCCATCAGCCTCACCGGCACGCTGGAGACGCCGATGAAGCGCTACGACCTCATGCACCAGATCAACGTGCGTGGCACCTATCTTTGCTCGCAGCTGTGCATTCCGCACCTGAAGAGGGCGGCCAACCCGCATGTGCTCAACCTGTCGCCGCCGCTCAATTTCGAGGAGCGCTGGTTCGCGCCGCATACGGCCTACAGCATGGCCAAGTTCGGCATGAGCCTCTGCGTGCTCGGCATGGCCGGCGAGTTCCGTCAGGACGGCGTCGCCTTCAACGCGCTCTGGCCGCGCACGGCGATCGATACCGCCGCCATGGCCATGCTGGGCGGGGCGGAAGCGCTCAAGCGCTGCCGCAAGCCGGAAATCATGGCCGACGCCGCCTATCTCATCCTGACGCAGCCGGCGCGGGAGTTCACCGGCCGCTTCTGCATCGACGACGAGGTGCTGCGCGCGGCCGGCGTCACCGACCTCTCGGCCTATCGCCACGCCGGGGCGAAGGAGAGCGACCTGCTGCCGGACTTCTTCGTCTGAGCCGCGGCGCTATTCGTTGTCCTTCGGCAGCATGTCGTCCTTGTGCCAATCGATGAAGAACAACAGCACCCAGTCGATGTCGTGCGAAAGCCCGAATTGGGCGGCGGCCGAATCCTTCAGGCCGCCGCTCTTGGCGTCGTAGCCGGTGGCGGCGAACTTGGCGATGCCCTCGCGTTCGACGCGCTTGTAGAGCGCGATCTCGGGAAACTCCACCGTGCCGGCAAGCGGGATCGGTATCGGGAAGCTCGGGATGCCGATCAGGAACGAATGCTCGTTGATCGACAAGGCGCCGGAGCGCAGCTCGACCACCATCTCGGCGCTTTTTCGGTCTGGCATCAGATGGACGCCGAGCCTGAGCAGGCGGTCATGCAGCACCGCCGTGGCGTATTTCGCGTCGGTGCCGTCGAGGTAGCTCGCATCGACGAAGACCTTGGTGCCGGGCGGAATCGCCGGCGCCAGCCGTTCGGCGGCGCGGTCGGCGGCGGTGGAAATCAGCAATTCCTCCGTGGCGGTGCGCGGCGGGTTGGTCTCGCGCACGGTCGTGCAGGCGCCGACCAGGAAAGCCAAAAGCACAACAAGACCCACCGCGCGAAGCATCGATGCCGCCGCTCCGATTTCGATGCCTCGACTTAAATTTGCGGCGGCGAGCCCGTCAACCGGCCATTCTGTGTCATCGACGTGAGCGGCGCGCCTGCCGGCAAGGCGCGGACGCGGTCAGGCGGCCTGGCGCAGCCCGAGCCGGTCCCAGACGGCGATCAGCGCACGCACCAGCTCGTCCATCATCCGATCGTCGTGCAGCGGCGTCGGTGTGATGCGCAGCCGTTCCTTGCCGCGCGGCACGGTCGGATAGTTGATCGGCTGGATGTAGATGCCGTGCTCCTCGAGCAGGAGATCGCTCGCCTGCTTGCAGAGCCCGGCATCGCCGACGAAGACCGGAACGATATGGCTGGCGGACGGCATGACCGGCAAGCCGGCCTCGGCCAGCCGGCGCTTCAAGGTCGCCGCTCGTTCCTGGTGGCGCTGGCGCACGTTGTCGTGGCGCTTCAGGAAGCGGATGCTGGCGCAGGCGCCGGCGGCGACGGCCGGCGGCAGCGCGGTGGTGAAGATGAAGCCCGGCGCATAAGAGCGGACGGCATCGACCAGGTTGGCCGAGCCGGCGATGTAGCCGCCGATGACGCCGAAAGCCTTGGCCAACGTGCCTTCGATGACGGTGAGGCGATGCATCACCCCGTCGCGCTCGGCGACGCCGCCGCCGCGATGGCCGTACATGCCGACCGCATGCACTTCATCCAGGTAGGTCATGGCGTGGTAGCGGTCGGCCAGATCGCAGATGGCGCCGATCGGCGCGATGTCGCCGTCCATCGAGTAGATGGATTCGAAGGCGATGAGCTTCGGCCGCGCGGGGTCGTCGGCGCGGAGCAGCTCCTCCAGGTGCGCCAGGTCGTTGTGCCGGAAAATGCGGCGCTCGCAACTGGCGTGGCGGATGCCCTCGATCATCGAGGCATGGTTCAGCGCGTCGGAATAGATGATGCAGCCGGGCAGCAGTCGGCCGATGGTCGACAGCGCCGCCTCGTTGGAAATATAACCCGAGGTGAACAGCAGCGCGGCTTCGGTGCCATGCAGGTCGGCGAGCTCCTGCTCCAGCTCCACCAGGGGATGGTTGGTGCCGGAGATGTTGCGCGTGCCGCCGGCGCCGGCGCCGTGCCGCGCGATGGCCTCGGTCATCGCCTTGAGCACGTCGGGATGCTGGCCCATGCCGAGGTAGTCGTTGGAACACCAGATCACCACGTCGGGCTTGTTGCCGTGCGAATGGTTGGCGGCAAGCGGAAAGCGGCCGGCATGGCGCGCCAGGTCGGTAAAGACGCGATAGCGCCGCTCGCTTTGCAGCGCGGCGATCGCGTCGGCGAAGATCTTGTCGTAGTCCATCGCGCAGCTTAACCCTTCGGTGCGCTCCGGCACCGTTTCCCAAGCCCTATGGTCCGCCGCAACCTGTCTAAGATTGCCCAAATGTACGGCCGGTGCCAACCCTCGATTGCCGGCTGCGGCAATCTGTCCGTGAAATTTTGCTAAATAAAGCCGTGATTTAGTCCCGATGGCGGTGGCCGGCTTTGGCCTCGCCGTGGGCGTGCGGCGAGGATAGACTCGATTCGCTAGGACGCTGCACGCGGGAGCGACGGTTTCATGGACCTGGAAAATCTGCGCCAGTGGATCGGCCGCGAGGAACGGCGGACCGACAGCGTCACCCTGGCGCCGCTGGTCAATCTCTTCGCCACCCTCGATCAGGGCGATGCCGCGCCGAAACCGGGCGATGCGCTGCCGCCGGCGGCGCATTGGCTGTATTTCCTGCCGGATACGCGGCAGTCGGAGCTTGGTCCCGACGGCATTGCACGGCGCGGCGGCCTGCTGCCGCCGGTGCCTTTGCCGCGGCGCATGTGGGCCGGCGGGCGCCTCCGCTTCGACCGCCCGCTCAGCGTCGGCTCGGCCATCAGCCGCAGGTCCGTCGTGGCCGACGTCTCGGTCAAGG
>DATKQA010000350.1:0-5887 GCA_035523835.1 Candidatus Sulfotelmatobacter sp. | reverse complement strand
CCGGCAGCTCGCCGGCGAGCGCGACCCGGACCAGGTCGGCGCGCTTGCCCGGCGCGATCGCGCCGCGGTCGAGCAGGCCGAGCATGCGCGCCGGATTGGTGGCGATCTTCGCCACCGCGTCGGTCAGCGGCAGGCCGAGCTTGTCGCGCAGCAGGAAGGCGGAATGCAAGAGGCTGTTCGGCACATAGTCGGACGACAGGATGTCGAGCAGGCCGGCGTGCGCCAGCTCGTTCGCCGAGACATTGCCGGAATGCGAGCCGCCGCGAACCACGTTCGGCGAACCCATCACCACCGCCATGCCGTGCCGGTGCGCGGCTTCCGCCGCCTCGCGCGTGGTCGGAAACTCGGCGATGGTCATGCCGTAGGCGACCGCCTCGTCGATGTGGTCGAGGGTCGCGTCGTCGTGGCTCGCCGTCGGCAGGCCGCGATCGACGCAGAGTGCCGCCAGCTCGCGGCGATGCCGGTCGGCGTGCAGCTTCTGCGCGGCGATGCGCCGCTCCGTCAGCTCGCGCATCTCGGCGTCGCTGTAGCCGAAGCGGCCCTGGTAGTATTCGTAGTATTTCTCCACCGACACGAACTGGCGCTGCCCCGGCGTATGGTCCATCAGCGACACCAGCCGCAGCAGGGGATTGCCGAGATAGGGCTCGAACACCTCGATCACCGTCTCATGCGCCACTTCGCAGCGCAGATGCAGGAAATGTTCGGCGCGCAGCATGCCTTCGCTTTGCGCCGCGGCAATGGCGCCGGTGGCGTCGGCCAGCATCTCGGCGCGAATCTGGCTGTCGCGCGCCTCGGCGATGGTCAGCGCGTCGAGCACGGTGGTGATGCCGGCCGCGGCCACCTGCGCGTCGTGGGCGAACACGGCGGCCCGCATCGGCCAGCGCACGCCCGGGCGCGGCGCGACATGTTTCTCCAGGTTGTCGGTGTGCAGCTCGACGAGGCCGGGCAGCAGGTGATCACCCTGCAGGTCGAGTACGCCCGCGGCGCTTGAGCGGCCCTCGTCCACCGCCACGATCATGCCGTCGCGCACGACCACGGTGCCGGCGAAGCTGTCATCTTCGGCGACGACCATGGCGTTGGTCAAAATCATGTCGCTGGTCATGCCGCCACCTCGAGCCGATCGAGCGTGAAGAGCCGCGTGCTCACGGCCTCGCGCACCGCCGCGTCGTGAGAAATGCCGACCAGGGCCGCGCCGCGCGTCCTCGCCTGGCGGATCAGCTCGACCACCTTGGCGCCGCTCTCCGCATCGAGCGCCGCCGTCGGCTCGTCGAGCAGCAGGATGGGCCGCTCGGCGATCAGGCCGCGGGCGATATTGATGCGCTGCTGCTCGCCGCCGGAGAAGGTCGCGGGCGGCAGGCTCCACAGCCGTTCGGGGATGCCGAGTTCGTCGAGCAGGCCGGCGGCGCGGCTCCGCGCCAGCGCCATCGCGACGCCGGTGGCGGCGAGCGGCTCGGCCACCAGATCGAGCGCCGGCACGCGCGGGATGACGCGCAGGAACTGGCTGACATAGCCGATGGTGTGCCGGCGGAGCGCGAGGATGTCGCGCGGTTCGGCGCCGGCCAGATCGACCCAGCCCTCGCCTTGCCGCACCAGCACGTGACCGTGGCTCGGCCGATAGTTGCCGTAGAGCAGGCGCAGCAGCGTGCTCTTGCCGACCCCGGAGGGACCATCGAGGATGACGCATTCGCCGGCGTCGACGGCGAGCGAGACGTCCCGCAGCACCGGCAGGCGCGTCCCGCCCTGCAGATGCAGCGTGAAGGCCTTGCTGACGTTCTCGGCGCGGATAAGGGTGGTCATGGCGCTATGTCGGCAATACCGAGGCGACGAGAAGCTGGCTGTAGGGATGCTGCGGATCGTCCAGCACCTGGTCGGTCAGGCCTTGCTCGACCACTTCGCCGGCTTGCATGACCATCAGCCGATGGGTGAGCAGCCGGACGACGCCGAGATCGTGGGTCACCACGACGACCGAGAGGCCGAGATCGGCGACCAGGCCGCGCAAGAGGTCGAGCAGGCGGGCCTGCACCGAGACGTCGAGCCCGCCGGTCGGCTCGTCCATGAAGACGAGCCGTGGCCGGTTGACCAGGTTGCGGGCGATCTGCAGGCGCTGCTGCATGCCGCCGGAGAAGCTGCGCGGCAGATCGTCGATGCGCGCGACATCCATTTCCACCTTGCGCAGCCAATCGGTCGCTTCGCTGCGGATCGAGTGATAGACGCGCTCGCCGACCGCCATCAGCCGCTCGCCGACATTGGCGCCGGCACTGAGCGACATGCGCAGGCCGTCATGCGGGTTCTGGTGCACGAAGCCCCATTCGGTGCGCATCAAGAGGCGCCGACGCGCCTCGGACAGAAGCGCCACGTCGACGACCGCATCGTCGCGCTGGCGGTATTCGATCGTTCCGGCGTGCGGTTCGAGCCCGCCGAACAGGCAATTCAGCAAGGTGGTCTTGCCCGAGCCGGATTCGCCGATGATGCCGAGCGCCTCGCCGGGCCAGAGGTCGAACGAGACGTCCTTCACGGCGACGGTGCGGCCGTAGTTCCGGCCGAGGTTGCGGACGCGAAGCAGCGGCGCTTCAGTCATGGCCGGGGCCGTCCTTGCCGCCGGCCGCGGCGCGCTGCCCGGCGACCTGCCCGGCGCAATATTCCGAATCCGAGCAGACGAACATGCGCCCGCCGCGATCGTCGGTGATCACCTCGTCGAGGAAGCTGGTGGTCGAGCCGCAGAGCGCGCAGGGCCGGTCCCAGGTCTGCACGCTGAAGGGATAATCATCGAAATCGAGGCTCTTCACCTTGGTATAGGGCGGCACCGCATAGATGCGCTTTTCCCGGCCGGCGCCGAAAAGCTGCAGCGCCGGATTGCGGTCCATCTTGGGATTGTCGAACTTCGGAATGGGCGAGGGCGCCATCACGTAGCGGTCGTTGACCTGCACCGGATAGTCGTAGGTGCGCGCGATGCGGCCGTAGGTGGCGATATCCTCGTAGAGCCGCACCTGCATCGCGCCGTAGTCGGCCAGCGCGTGCATCTTTCGCGTCTCCGCCTCGCGCGGCTCGAGCCAGCGCAGCGGCTCGGGTATCGGCACCTGATAGACCAGGACCTGACCTTCCCGGAGCGGCGTCTCGGGAATGCGGTGGCGGGTCTGCACGATGCTTGCCTCCGCCGTCCGCTCGGTGGTGGCGACGCCGGCGGTGCGGCGGAAGAAGCGGCGGATGCTGACGGCGTTGGTGGTGTCGTCGGCGCCCTGGTCGATCACCTTGAGCGTGTCGTCGATGCCGATGATGCTGGCGGTCACCTGGATGCCGCCGGTGCCCCAGCCATAGGGCAGCGGCATCTCGCGGCTGCCGAACGGCACCTGGTAGCCCGGGATCGCCACCGCCTTCAGGATGGCGCGGCGGATCATCCGCTTCGTCTGCTCGTCGAGATAGGCGAAGCTGTAGCCGGCGGCCGGGCTTTCCCTGTCGGGCATGGCGGCGCTCATTCCGCGGCCTCATCGAGCGCGGCGTCGCGCCGGGCGGTTGCGGCGGCGCGCATGGCGCGCACCTGCACCAGCTCGGCCTGGAAATCGACGTAGTGCGGCAGCTTCAGGTGCTGCACGAAGCCCGAGGCCTCGACGTTGTCGCTGTGGTACAGCACGAATTCCTCGTGCTGCGCCGGCGCATCCGCCTCCTCGCCGAGTTCGCGCGCGCGCAGCGCCCGGTCGACCAGCGCCATGGCCATGGCCTTGCGTTCCGAACCGCCGAACACCAGGCCGTAGCCGCGGGTGAATTGCGGCGGGATGTGCGCGCTGCCCTTGAACTGGTTGATCATGTCGCACTCGGTCACGTCGATCTCGGCGATCTCGACGGCGAAGCCGAGCTCCTCGGGCACGAACTCGACGCTTGCTTCGCCCTGGCGGATCTCGCCGGCGAAGGGATGGTTGTTGCCGTAGCCGCGCTGGGTGGAATAGCCGAGCGCCAGGAGGAAGCCCTCGTCGCCGCGGGCGAGGTTTTGCAGGCGAAGCTCGCGCGGCGCCGGAAAGCCGAGCGGCTCGCGCGTCAGGTCGGGCGCCGCCTGCTCGTCGCTGGCGGGGGCGGCGGCTTCGATCAGGCCTTCCCGGCCGAGCAGGTCGGCGACGCGCGGTGCCGGCGCGGCTGCCGCTGCTTCGCCCAGCCCCTCGGGCACGGGGCCGCCGGCGGCGAGGGCGAAGTCGAGCAGCCGGTGGGTGTAATCGAAGCTCGGTCCGAGGATCTGGCCGCCCGGAATATCCTTGAAGGCGGCGGAAATGCGCCGGCGCAGCCGCAGCCGGCCGGTTTCGATCGGCCGCGTCGCGCCGAAGCGCGGCAGGGTGGTGCGATAGGCGCGCAGCAGGAAGATCGCCTCGACCAGATCGCCGCGCGCCTGCTTCACCGCCAGCGCCGCCAGCTCGCGGTCGTAGAGCGAACCTTCGCCCATCACCCGATCGACGGCCAGGGTGAACTGCTCACCGATCTGTTCCAGCGTCACATCGGGAAGCGAGCGGTCGCCGCGCCGCTCGTCGGCAAGGTAGCGCAGCGAATTCTCGATGGCGCGCTCGCCGCCCTTGACTGCGACATACATGTCAGAACTCCACCGTCACCGTGCGCGGCAGGGCGGCGATTTTGCCCGGCGCTGCCAGCACGACGTCCACGCCGCAGGGAAAGCGCTCGCCGTTCGCCGCCCATTCCGGCCAGAAGCGGGCCGGCAGGCCGTCGAGGCCGAGCGCCGTGTGGTCCTTGATGCCGGGGCCGCGCAGGCGGAGCGGTCCGGCCGTCCGCAAGTCCGCCACTTGCAGGATGACAGTGGTCGAGCGCTCGGGATAGGCGGCATCGCCCAAGGCGAAGTCGGCGAGCGGCGGCATGGTTGCGGCATCGGCCACCACCGCGAAGCGGCTGTCGCCAGGGCGGGCGACGATCGGACAGCCGCACTGGAAGCGCAGGAAGTCGCGCACCGCGGGAACATCGGCCGCGCGGTCGAGCCAGAGCGGCGTGTCGTGGTCGAGCAGCGCCAGGCAGACGGCCGCCGCGCTCGGCAGGAGCGGCGCCGGCGCCGCATCCAGCGCCGCGAGCGCTTCGATGCGGCCGGGATAGGCGAAGGCAGCCAGAAGCTGGCGGAAGACGCGCTGCGCGTCGTGCACGGGATCGGCGAGGCCGCCCGGCATGATCGCGGCGGCGAGCGCGGCGCTCATCGCCCGGCCTCGCGCGCCACGGTGAAGAATTCGACCTTGGTGGCGGCGGCCTTCTCCGCGGCGACGCGATGCCGCTCGGCCGCGGCGGCCGCCAGCGGCGCGATGAGTTGCTGCAGCAGTGCCGGTCGCCGCGTCGCGTCCTGCAGCAGCGCGTCGGCGACGGCGGCAAGCTCCGCCTGGCGTGGCCGGCGCCCGCCGACATAGGCATGGCCGATGCTGCCGTCGGCAAGCTGAACGGCGCAGCGCGTCACCGTCATCTCGCCGAGATTGAAGGGATTGCCGGTGCCGCCGACGCGGCCGCGCACCATGGCGAGGCCGATTTCCGGCCCGCGCAGGCGGCGATAGGCCGGCATGTCGGCGACCGCCCCGGGCCACAGGGCTTCCACTTCGCCGGCCTTGGCCTTGGCCAGCACGGCCATCCAGCGCTGCCGCTCGGCGATCCCGGCGCTTTCCTGGGGCATGCTAGACATCTTCCAAATTCATCTAGACATCCAGATAACTATAGCTATAATGAGCTGCAGAGGCAAGCCTAATACAACAGCATTCGGTGACCGCTTCGTGATGATGCGATGACAGATTCGTTCCAGCTTCCGCTCGGCCTGCAACGCGGCAGCGGCACGGCGCTCTGGCGCCAGATCGAGCAGACCCTGGAAGGCGAGATCGCCGCCGGGGCCTGGGCGCCCGGCATGCGACTGCCGACGGAGAGCGAA
>DATKQA010000349.1:0-2259 GCA_035523835.1 Candidatus Sulfotelmatobacter sp. | reverse complement strand
CAGCGCCCGGTCCGGGCGGGGATCGATCAGGCAGCTTTCCCAGGCGACATTTTCCAGTGCGCTGGCCATCCTGTCAGTATAGCGCAACGGCGGCGCGCAGGCACGCAGCGGCGTTCGCCCGCCGTCTCGCTGCCGCGGTTGCCAGGACGGCCGTGCTGTTCCTATCGTAGCGGGTATCTTGACAGGGAGCGCCGATCATGAACGAAGCGATCAAGCCGTTCCGCATTGCCGTCGACGACGCCGTGCTCGCCGACCTCAAGGCGCGCCTGCGCAACACGCGCTGGCCGGAGGCGGAGCTGGTCGATGACTGGAGCCAGGGCGCGCCGCTCGCCTGGATCAAGGATATCTGCCGCTACTGGGCGGAGGCCTACGACTGGCGTGCGCGCGAGGCACGGCTCAACCGCTTCGCCCAGTTCACCACCGCGATCGGCGGCCTCGACATCCACTTCATCCACGTGCGTTCGCCGCATGCCGAAGCCATGCCGCTCCTGATCACCCATGGCTGGCCCGGCTCGATCGTGGAGTTTCACAAGGTCATCGGGCCGCTCAGCGACCCGACGGCGCACGGCGGCGCCGCGGCCGACGCGTTTCACGTCATCTGCCCGTCGCTGCCGGGCTTCGGCTTCTCGGCCAAGCCGACGACGACAGGCTGGGGCGTCGAGCGCATCGCCGAGGCCTGGGCGGTGCTGATGGATCGCTTGGGCTATGCGCGCTACGGCGCCCAGGGCGGCGACTGGGGCTCGGCCGTCACCACGGCGCTCGGCGCGCAGGACGCGGCGCATTGCGCCGGCATCCACATCACGCTCGCCATGGGCAGCCGGCCGCAGGTGCAAGGCCAGCCGACGCCGGAAGAGGCACGCGCGCTGAAGGGCATCGAGCACTATCGCGAATGGGATTCCGGCTATTCCAACCAGCAGGCGACCCGGCCGCAGACGCTCGGCTATGGCTTGACCGATTCCCCGGCCGGCCAGGCGGCCTGGATCCTGGAGAAGTTCTGGTCCTGGACCGATTGCGACGGCCACCCGGAAAACATCCTCGGCCGCGACGAACTGCTCGACAACGTGATGTTCTACTGGGCCACGGCCACCGCCACTTCCTCGGCCAGGCTCTATTGGCAGAGCTTCGGCAAGCGGCGCGGCATGCCGGAGGTCAAGGTGCCGACCGGTGTCGCCGTCTATCCGCACGAGATCGTGCCGCCGGTGCGGCATTGGATGGAGGCGACCTTCCGCAACATCCGCCATTGGCGCGAGATGCCGAAGGGCGGCCATTTCGCCGCCTTCGAGCAGCCGGCGCTGTTCGTCGAGGATGTCAGGGCCTTCTTCCGCACGCTTCGTTAGCGTGGCTTGGCGCCACTTGAGGCCTGGGTTCGACGGCACCGCGCAGGGATTGCAGGTGCACGTTGCGCCATGTCGCGCCGGTCGCTGGCGAATCGCCGGCGTTGCCGCCACCATGGGCACAACCGGACCGCCGCCGGCGTCGGGCACGCCGCGGTGAGGATGGAAGTGAGCACGTTTCGTAGACGGGGGATTCCCTGCCGGTCAATGGTGACGCTGCGCTACCGCGCCGTCGAGCGTGTATGGCGCCGGTTGCGGCCCTGCTGGCCGCCGCCCTGGGCTTCGGCACCGGCGATGCGCGCGCCACCGCGCGGCCGCCGGAAAAGGCCGACTATATCCTGGTGCTGAAGGCGGAGCGGAAGCTGCTGCTGCTGCGCCACGGGCGGGTGATCCGCAGCTATCCGATCGCGCTCGGCCCGCACGCCGTCGGTCCTAAACGCGCCGTTGGCGACGGGCGGACGCCGGAAGGGGTCTATCTCATCGACGGCCGCAACGCGCATTCGCAATACCGCCTGTCGCTGCACATCTCCTATCCGAACGCGAGCGACCGCGCGCAATCGGCCGTTGCGCGCACCGATCCCGGCGGCGACATTTTCATCCACGGCCTGCCGGCGCGCTTCGGTCGCTACAATCCCGATCGTTTCTACAAGGACTGGACACGCGGCTGCATCTCGGTCGGCAACATCGCCATCCAGGAGATCTGGGCTGCCGTGGACGACGGCACGCCTATTGAAATTCGGCCCTAGGCTCGCGCTGCACCAGCCGGTCCGTCGCGGCCGACCTGCTGACGATCGTCGGCACGCCGGTCCGTTCCGCCGCGACCTTCTGCACCGCCGCCCAGTCGATGCGGTCCGCCTGGGCGCCGGCCGCCTGTTCGACGCGGGCCTTGAGGTCGTCCGGCGGTGACGCCGGTATCAGCTTCTGG
>DATKQA010000348.1:0-4495 GCA_035523835.1 Candidatus Sulfotelmatobacter sp. | reverse complement strand
GCGGCACCGCCGAGATGGGCATCCTGCTCACCATCGCCCTGTGCTACGCCCTGCTCACCACGCTGCTGTTCCTGCCGGCGCTGCTCGGTCGGCCGAGGGGTTAGCGGCCGATCGCCGCCGCGGCCCGGTGACCCGACCTGACGGCGCCCTCGATGGTGGCCGGCAGCCCGGTCGCCGTCCAGTCGCCGGCAAGCAGCAGGTTCGACCAGCGCGTGCGCGGTCCCGGACGGCGGGCATCCTGCGCCGGCGTCGCGGCGAAGGTCGCCCGCCGCTCCTTGACGATGCGCCAGCGCGGCATCGGCGCGGCCGGCAGGGCGAGCGCGGCGCCGACATCGCGCCAGATCGCCGCCGCCAGATCCTCGGCGCTGCGATCGACGATCGCATCGGCGGCGCTGATCGTCACCGAGATCACGTCGCGCTTGCGGAACACCCATTGCGCCAGGCCGCCGACGAGGCCGAGGCCGAAATCGCTCGCCGCGCCGGACGGCAGGCGATAGTGCGCGTTGACGATGGCGCGATGTTCGGTCGGCATGGTCACCCCCGGCAGCAGGCCGGCGGCGCTCGTCGGCGGCACGGCGAGCACGACGGCATCCTCAGGCCCGATCTCCACCGTACTGTCGCCGAACACCAGCGCTTCGACGCGCGACCTCTGGAAGCGGATCTGCCGCAGCAATTGCCCGAAATGAATCGCCGCGCCGGCAGATCGCAGCCGGGCCAGCGCGGGATCGACGAAACTCTCCGAGAGGCCCATTTCCGGCACCATCGGCACGCAGGCGCCGCCGCCGCGGCCGAAAGTCTCGCGCACCACGGCCCATACCAGGCGGGCCGAGCCGGCCGCCGCTTCGGTATTCAGCGCGGCGACGCAAAAGGGTTCCCACAGCCGCTCGTGCAGCAGGCGCGGCGTGCCGAGGCAGGCCTGCGCGCTGGCATTCGCTGACGCCAGGGGCAGGCGAAGCGCCGCCAGATAGTCGGTGACGCGCGTTCCGGGCACGCGCCGGCCGGCCGCGAATACCCAGGCGGGGAAGCGTCCGCGGTTCAATCGCAAGGTCCAGCGCGTGCCGTTCCGGAGATCGCAGAAATCGAAGGCCGGTTCCGCCGCCGTGAGCATGCTGGCGCGGGCACCGATCTCGTCGAGATAGGCAAGGGCGGCGTGATTGCCCGACAGCAGGAGGTGGTTGCCGTTGTCGATGCGGCAGTCGAGTTCGCGATCGAAATAGGAGCGGCAGCGGCCGCCGGCATGCTGGCCGCCTTCGTAGAGGCTGACCGCACGGCCGCGCGCCGCCAGCCGCACGCCGGCGGCGAGGCCGGCGAGGCCGGCGCCGATCACGTGCACCCGGCCTGGCATCAGATCAAGCCGTGGCGCACAACGACCCAGAGCTTGAGCAAGGTCGGCACTTTCGGCCGCGTCTCCGAGGCCTGCCAGCCATGTTTGCGCAGTTGCTCGAAGACGGCGCCGTACATGGCCGCCATGACCGCGGCCGGGCGCATGGCGCGCCGCCGGCAGAGCCGCATCGCCGCCCAGGCGTCGGCGAAATGCCGGTTGGCGGTTTCCGCCAGGTCGGCGCAGACCAGCGGCAGGGCCGGATGGCGCAGCACCGCCTTCGGATCTTCCTCGGCGATGCCGTGCGCGCGCAGCAGCTCGCGCGGCAGGTAGAGGCGGCCGAGCCCGGCATCCTCGGCCACGTCGCGCAGGATATTGGTGAGCTGCAGCGCGCGGCCGAGCGACTTTGCCACATGGGTTGCCGCCGGCTCGGTGGCGCCGAAGGCGCGGACCGAGAGGCGGCCGACGGCACTGGCGACCCGGTCGCAATAGAGA
The DNA here is from genome assembly GCA_035523835.1 of Candidatus Sulfotelmatobacter sp. Lineage (GTDB taxonomy): Bacteria > Pseudomonadota > Alphaproteobacteria > Ferrovibrionales > Ferrovibrionaceae > DASQHM01. The sequence goes on along the minus strand of DATKQA010000348.1, from coordinate 2,679 downwards.
TCGAGTTCCACCATCGTCATCGGCGGCGACGGCCAGCGCGAATCCATCTCCATGCCGTCGATGACAGCCAGGAAATCCTCGCGCCGCAGCCGGTAGCGGCGCACCGGCTCGGCCAGGGCGCGGCTCACTTCGTGGCTCGGCCGGCCGGCATAGAGCGCGTCGATCTCGCGCCGCCAGCCGTCGAGCGCTTCGAGCTTCGCCGCCGGGGGGCTGTCGCCGTCGGCGATATCGTCCACCTCGCGGCAGAAGGCATAGATCGCATACATGGCGTTCCGCCGCTTCTGCGGCAGCAGCCGCATGGCGAGGTAGAACGACGTGCCGGAGGCGCGCACCCGCGCCGTGACGGCCTCCGCCGCGGCGCGGCCGGTGGCGCCGAGACGGCGGCTGCGCCAGGCGAGCCGCAGGCCGTCGAGTGCCGCGCGCGCGACCTCGCCCTTGCCGAGCTTTACCGGATGGCTGAGCGGGTCCTCGCGGCGGAGTTTGGCCACCAGGCGCGCCGCCAGGCAGACGATGGTCGCCGTCTCGATCTTCAGCCTGAAATCGGCCACCAGGCCGGGCAGCGCCTCGGCTTCGCGCACGAGCTGCTCGGTGCGGTCGAGCATGCCGTCGATGACGCGGCGCAGGCCGGGCGTGCAGGCCGGCTTCACCAGATCGGCGACACCGGCGCCCTCGGCCTGCAGCATGTCGAGCGGCACATAGACGCGGTCGAGGTCGCGCTGGTCGTCGGCACAATCCTGCAGGTGATTGATCACCTGCAGCGCCGCGCAGAGCGCGTCGGAAGCCGGCCAGGTGTCATGCGACTCACCGTGCAGGTCGAGCACGTGCCGGCCGATCGGCGCCGCCGAATAGCGGCAATAGCCCATCAGGTCGGCCCAGCTTGCATAGCGCCGCTTGGTCGCGTCCAGCCGGAAGGCCAGCAGCAGGTCGAGGCAATGCCGGCCGGCGACTTCCGTCGCGATCAGGCTTTGCCGCATGGCAGCCGCGGCGGGAACGCCGGCCGCCGGCATGCCGTAGATGGCCGCCGCCATGGCGTCGAGACGGCGCACCTTGTCGAGCGGCGTGAGGGCGGGGTTGTCGGCGACGTCGTCGGCGGCGCGGGCGAAGCGATAGAGCGCGTGCACATGCGGCCGCACCCTGGCGGCGATCAGCCACGAGCCGACCGGAAAGTTCTCGCCGCTCGCGCTCTTGCCCGATGGGGTCTCGATCACCGTCATGGCTTATGCCTTGCCGCGGAAGCGTCCCTTCCATTCGCCGCCGCGGCCGAGCCAATGGCGCACGGCGGAATGGACGGTCGCACCCTCATAGAACAGCGCGATCAGCGGCAGGCACGGCGCCCACCCCATCGACAGGCCATAGTATCGCAGGCATGGCACATAGGCGACCGCCATGGCAAGCCAGGCGGCCAGGCCGATGAATGCGGGCAAGCCGTGCGCCACGAACGTCAGGTACGGCGGCAGCAGAAACACCAAGGTCATCAGCAGTATTGCGGCGACCAGCCGGAGCGCGGAATAGCGCAGCTCGGTGAAGGCCGTGCGCGCTATCAAATGCCACATCGCGGCGAAGTCGGGATAGGCGCGGGCGCTCGCGGTCGCTTCCGCCACGTCGAGCCGGATCGGTCCGCCGGCCTTCAGAGCCCGTGCCAGCGCGCAATCGTCGATAAGCTGGTCGCGGATGGCGCCGAGGCCGCCGATGCGTTCGAGCGCGCTGCGCCGCGCCAGCATGCAGCCGCCGGCGGCGGCGGCGGTGCTCCGCTCCCGCGCCTTGACCCAGGCGAAGGGATAGAGCATGCGGAAGAAGAAGACGAAGGCCGGCACCAGCGCGCGCTCGGCGAGCGATTCGCAGCGCAGCCGCACCATCAGCGACGCCAGGTCGAGCGCCTCGTGTTCGGCCGTCGCCACCAGCCGGCGGAGCGAGTCCGGCGCATGCCGGATGTCGGCGTCGGTGAACAGGACATAGCGTGCGGCCGGCGCTACCAGGCGGGCGTGGTCCAGCCCGGTGCTCATAGCCCAGACCTTGCCGGACCATCCCGGCGGCAGCGGCGGCGCCGGCACGATGGCGAGCCGTTCCGCCGCGCCGGCGGCACGCGCCGCCTCCACCGCGTTGGCGCGCGTCGCATCGCCGCTGTGATCGTCGACCAGCACCACCCGGAAGGTGCCGGGATAGTCCTGGCGCAGCAATGTCGGCAGCGAGGCGCCGATCTGCTCGGCCTCGTCGCGCGCCGGCACGACGGCGACCACCTCGGGATAGGCGGCGAGCGCCGCCGGCACAGGCTCGGCGAAGCCGTACCAAAAGCCGCCGCGGCCGCCGAGCAGATAGAGCCAGATCAGGAGCGACAGGCCGCCGAGCAGCAGCGACAGGCTCACGGGCAGGCTCCCGCCGCCCGGAACCAGGCGATGGCGTCGCTGAGCGCTTCGCGCGCCGGCCGGGCGCTGTAGCCCAGTTCCCGGACCGCCTTGGCCGAGGAGAAGAACATCTTCTTCCGCGCCATGCGCAAGCCATCGAGCGTCACGAAGGGCTCGCGGCCGGTGAGGCGGGCCATCGCCTCGGCGCCGACGGCGAGCGGATAGATGGCGCGGCGCGGCAGCCGGACCAGCGGCGGCCGCCGGCCGGTCAATTCGGCGATGGTGGTCAGCATGGCGGCGAGGCTCATGTCCTCGCCGCCGAGGATGTAGCGCTCGC
>DATKQA010000347.1:0-4342 GCA_035523835.1 Candidatus Sulfotelmatobacter sp. | reverse complement strand
GACAAGAATAACGTTGTCCAGAACTACACCGTCCATGCGTCGCAATCCGAGGTCCGCCGCGGCGGTGGCGACGTGAATACGCAATAATCCACGCGGCGACCGGGTCGACAGCGGGGCTACATGTTACGCTGCAAATCGGTATTCGCGCTGCTAGCCGTGGTGATCGCAGCGCTCATGCTCGGCGCCTGCGCCGGCGACATCGCCACGCCGGTCCCGGTGACGCCGCTGGCGTCGGCCGAGCGGGCGCACCTGCAGATTTCTGACATCACCGCTGAGGCCAAGCCCGGTGTGGTCATGACATCCTTTGAGTTGACCCGGATCGTGGAGCGGGTGCGCGCCGAGATCGGAGCGCAATTTCCGACCGTGCTGGTCGATGCGTCTACGGCGCCGTCAGGCGGGACCTGCAAGATGCAGATTCTGTTCAGCCAATATGATCGCGGCAATTCTTTTGCGCGCTTCATGATCGCCGGCGCCGGCCAGATTCACATCGATGCCGATGTGCTGCTCATTGATGCGCAAAGCGGCCAGCTTCTGGCGAAATATCAAGTGAGCAAGCAATTCGCCTTCGGCGGCGTTTATGGCGCCTCGACGAAGATCGAGGATGTCGAAGAAGGCTCCACCCGCTCGGTGGCGGAAATCCTGCGCGAGAAAAAGACATGATTGACCGGCGTGCGGGACCTGCAACAAGCAGCTAGCGCCGCAGCCGCTGCCGCTTGAAGAAGTCCCAGATCAGCGCCGTGGTGTCGATCGCGTCCGTATAGGGGCCGGTCATGGCGGCAGGCAGCGCGCGGCCGCGGCCGCCGGCCCATTCGTGGCCGAGGCCGCGCACCGTATAGAACAGCACCTCGGCGCCGCCGGCGCAGTGCCGCCAGGCTTCGAGGGCCACCCCGGCCTGCGGGCTTTCCCGCGTCGGCGCGCCGTCGCAGGCGTCGAACCCGGCCCAGGCCTCCGGCAGGGCGCGCGCCGGCGGATAATCCTGCACCCCGCCCCAGGGCGATTTCACCGGGCCGCCGCCAAGCGGCGTCAGCGGGTCCTGGTCGCCGACCAGGAACAGCACCGGCAGCGGCCGCGCCGGCCGGCTCCGGCTCCAGGCCTTGCCGGCCACCGGCGCGATGGCGGCCAGGCGGTCGGCCAGCAGCAGCCCGGCACGGTGGGTCATCGAGGCGCCGGAGGAAAAGCCGGTGACGTAGATGCGGCTGCGGTCGACCGGATAGCGCGCCGCGAGCGCCTCGATCAGGGCGGCGAGGAAAGCCGTGTCGTCGATCCGGCCGTGCGCCGGCGGGCCGCGGCCGGAGCCGTCGCTCCAGTAGCGCGGATTGGTGAGGAAGTTGGTGCGAAGCTCGGGAAAGGCCGGCATGGCGTCGGGCGCCGCGGCGATGAAGCCCGCGGCCCGCGCCTTCTCGTCCCAGCGATAATGTACGAGGGCGCCGGCGCCGTTGCCGCCGGCGCCGTGCAGCACCAGCACCAGCGGCACCGGCGCCGAGAGCTGTTCCGGCAAGGCCAGGGCATAGCTCCGCGCCATGCCGCCGACCGTCAGCGTGTCCGCGGCGGCGCCGCGCCCGGCGCCGTGCGCCAGCGCAAAGGTCACGAGCGCAAAGCTCAGCAGGCAGCGGAGGGCGAGGCGGCGCGGCATGGTGCGGCCTTGGTTCGTGGTTTGGAACATTCACGACCGCCGGGCGGAAAGCCGGCGCCGGGCCGGCATGCGGCCCTCCGGGCGCCGCGGTTTGACACTCCCCGACCCCCCTCGCATACTGGACTTTTCCAGCGGTGTTAAGGGTTTGCGATGGCGGATCAGGCGAAGCCCACTCTCGGCGACTGGCAGAAGCTGGCGGCCGGCGAACTCGGCGGCAAGCCGGCGGATACGCTGACCTGGCAGACGCTCGAGGGCATTGCGATCAAGCCGCTCTATACCGCGGCCGATCTCGAAGGGCTGGAGCTTGCCGGCTTGCCGGGCATGGAGCCGTTCCTGCGCGGCGTGCGCGCCACCATGTACGCCAACCGGCCCTGGACCATCCGGCAATATGCCGGCTTCTCGACGGCGGAGGAGAGCAACGCCTTCTATCGCCGGAACCTCGCCGCCGGGCAGATGGGCCTCTCGGTCGCTTTCGACCTGGCGACGCACCGCGGCTACGATTCCGATCATCCGCGGGTGACCGGCGATGTCGGCAAGGCCGGCGTCGCCATCGATTCCGTGGAAGACATGAAGATCCTGTTCGACGGCATCCCGCTCGACAAGATGAGCGTGTCGATGACCATGAACGGCGCCGTGCTGCCGACGCTCGCCGCTTTCATCGTCGCCGCCGAGGAGCAGGGCGTGGCCGAGGCCAAGCTCGCCGGCACCATCCAGAACGACATCCTCAAGGAGTTCATGGTCCGAAACACCTATATCTACCCGCCCGGACCGTCGATGCGCATCGTCGCCGACATCATCGACTACACCTCCAAGCACATGCCGAAGTTCAACTCGATCTCGATCTCCGGCTATCACATCCAGGAGGCCGGCGCGACCCTGGTGCAGGAACTCGGCTTCACCCTGGCCGACGGCCTGGAATACGTGCGCGCGGCCAGGGCCCGCGGCCTCGACATCGATGCCTTCGCCGGCCGGCTGTCGTTCTTCTTCAACATCGGCATGAACTTCTTCATGGAGATCGCCAAGCTGCGCGCGGCGCGGCTGCTCTGGTCGCGCATCATCCGCCCGTTCGGCCCGAAGAAGCCGGCCAGCCTGATGCTGCGCACCCACTGCCAGACCTCCGGCGTCTCGCTCACCGAGCAGGACCCCTACAACAACGTGGTGCGCACCGCCTACGAGGCGATGGCCGCGGTGCTCGGCGGCACGCAGTCGCTGCACACCAATTCCTTCGACGAGGCGATCGCGCTGCCGACGGAATTCTCCGCCCGCATCGCCCGCAACACCCAGCTCATCCTGGCCGAGGAGACCGGCGTCACCCATGTGGTCGATCCGCTCGGCGGCAGCTACTACATCGAGGCGCTGACCCACGCCATGGCGACGCACGCCTGGACGCTGATCGAGGAGGTGGAAGGCCTCGGCGGCATGACCAAGGCGGTGGAGAGCGGCATGCCGAAGCTGCGCATCGAGGAGGCCGCGGCGCGGCGCCAGGCCCGCATCGACCGCGGCGAGGACACCATCGTCGGCGTCAACAAGTACCGCTCCGACGCCGAGGATGAGTTCCCGGTGCGCGAGGTCGACAATACCGCCGTGCGCCAGCAGCAGCTCACGCGGCTGCAGCGGGTGCGCGGCACGCGCGACCAGGCGCGCTGCACCGCGGCGCTGGAGGCGCTGACCAAAGGCGCCGCCGGCGATGCCAACCTGCTGGCGCTCTGCGTCGAGGCGGCGCGCGCGCGCGCCACCGTCGGCGAGATGTCGGACGCGATGGAAAAGGTCTTCACCCGCCACGCCGCGGTCATCCGCTCCATCGCCGGCGTCTACGGCTCGGCCTACGACGGCGACGAGGGCTTCCAGCGCATCAAGCGCGAGATCGACGCCTTCGCCCGCGAGGAGGGCCGGCGGCCGCGCATGCTGGTGGCGAAGATGGGCCAGGACGGCCACGACCGCGGCGCCAAGGTGATCGCCACCGCTTTCGCCGACATCGGCTTCGACGTCGATGTCGGGCCGCTGTTCCAGACGCCGGCGGAAGTGGCGCGCGACGCGGTGGAGAACGACGTGCACGTGGTCGGCATCTCGAGCCAGGCGGCCGGCCACAAGACGCTGGTGCCGGAGCTGGTGGCGGAACTCGCCAAGCAGGGCGCCGACGACATCCTGGTGGTCTGCGGCGGCGTCATTCCGGCGCAGGACTACGGCTTTCTCAAGCAGGCCGGCGTGGCGGCGATCTACGGCCCGGGCACCAACATACCGGCGGCCGCGGCCGAGATTCTGGGACTGATACGCCGGCGCCGCGCCGCCGCCTGAGGCGGGCGGCAAGGGGGGAGCATGAAGCTGCGGGCAGCGTTGCCGAAGGATGCGGGCGAGATCGCCGCCATCCAGTCGGACGCGTGGCGCATCGGCTTCGCCAGCCTGGTGCCGCAGGATCTGGTCGGCGCCTGGACCGGCTATCTCACCACCGGCTCGCTGCATCCCTTCGGCAGCGGCATGGTGACGGTGGCGATCGACGGCCGCCGCATCGCCGGCTACGTCGCCACCGAGAAGGCGCGGCTCTGGGCGCTGTTCGTGCGGCCGGAATATTGGGGCAAACGGATCGGCCTGCAATTGTTCGAGGGCGCCGACAAGGCCTGCGGCCCCGGCATCTACCTGCACACGCTCCGCGGCAATATCCGCGCGCGGCGCTTCTTCGAGCGCCAGGGCCTGCGCGCCATCGCCGAGATC
>DATKQA010000346.1:0-9661 GCA_035523835.1 Candidatus Sulfotelmatobacter sp. | reverse complement strand
CCGACCGCCGCCAAGGCGAACAAGGACGGTCTCGGCAATGCCCTGATGTACCGGGCGGTGCAAGCGGAGAAGGTGCCGGCGGCCGAGGCCGAGGCCATCGCCGCCGCCTTCGCCCTGGCGCGCGGCGCCGCCGTGCCGACGCCGCTCTGGCTCGAGCGCGCCTATGGACCGGCGCTGTTCCGCATCACGCCCGGCCCCGGCGTGGTCTGGTTCGCGAGCGACGCGACGCACGCCTATCTCGCCGCCGGCGACGTCGCCAATGCCCGCGCCTGGGCCGCGCTCGGCGATACCGACCGGGTGCTGCCGGCGCCCGGCCAGCCGGCGCCCGGCGCGCTGCTCGGCCGCCTGATGGCGCTGGCCGACAAGGACGCGGCGCCGGCCGATGCGCCGACGCTCGCCGCCTGGTACCGCGCCGCCGAGGCGGTCGACGGGCCCGAGCGCGCCGCCCGCGCCGCGCTGCTCTACAGCCTGCTCGACGCGCTCGGCCAGCCGGTGCCGGCGGAGCGCTGGCAGGCGCTCGCCGGCGGCGCCCAGCCGATCACGGCGACGGTGCCCTCGCCCATCGTCACGCGCGGCGTGGCCGCCGCCGCCGCCGCCGGCCGTCTCGGCGAGACCGTGCTGTACGCGCTCCTGGCCTTCGGCGAGGGCGGCCCGGCTACCGCCGATGCGACGACGCTGGTCGCGGTGGTGGCGGCGCTGAAGCAGGTCGGCCTGGAGGGCGACGCCCGCGCCGTCGCCGTCGAAGCCGCCATGGGACACGGCATGTAGCCGCACTGCGCTCGTGCCGGTTCGGGCGTGGCCCGGAGCGACTCGACCGTAGCTGGCGCCCGGCGCAGAATGATCGCCGCCGAATCGTGCAACAGTTCCGCATGCCCGCCGACGATCATCGCCTCGACACCTTCCTGGAAATGATGCTGGCCGAGCGCGGCGCCGCGGCCAATACGCTCGCCGCCTACCGGCGCGACCTCGAGGATGCGGCGGCCTGGTGCGCCCGGCGCGGGACGGCGCTCGGCGATGCCGACGGCCGCCTGCTGCACGGCTACATGCAGTCGCTGGCCAAGAGCGGCCTGGCCGCGGCGACGGCGGCGCGGCGGCTCTCGTGCCTCAGGCAGTTCTTCCGCTTCCTGCATGGCGAGGGCATGCGCGGCGACGATCCCGCGCTCGCGCTCGACGCGCCGCGGCGCCGGCGCAGCCTGCCGAAGCTTCTGGGCGAGGCCGAGGTCGAGGCGCTGCTCGCGGCGGCGCGCCGGCGCGGGGGTGTGGCGGGGGCGCGGCTGGTGGCGCTGCTCGAACTGCTCTATGCCACCGGCATGCGCGTCTCCGAGCTGGTGTCGCTGCGCCATCCGCCGCTGGCCGACGATGCGCGCTTCCTCCTGGTGCGCGGTAAGGGCAACAAGGAGCGGCTGGTGCCGCTGAGCGCGCCGGCGCTCGCCGCCCTCGACGCCTATCTTGCCGTGCGCGGCGCGTTCCTGCGCCCGGGCGAAGCCTCGCGCTGGCTCTTCCCCTCGCGCGGCGCCAGCGGCCACCTGAGTCGGCTCCGCGTCAGCCAGCTTCTCGACGCACTCGCCGCCGAGGCCGGCATCGATCCGCGCCGCGTCTCGCCGCACGTGCTGCGCCATGCCTTCGCCAGCCATCTCCTGGCGCACGGCGCCGACCTCCGCGCCGTGCAGCAGATGCTCGGCCATGCCGACATCGCCACCACGCAGATCTACACCCATGTGCTGGAGGAGCGCCTGAAGCAGCTCGTCCAGCAGCATCATCCGCTGGCCCGCCGCGGCGCCGGCTGACGGGCGCGCGCGATCCGGGCTAGGATCGCCGAAAATAAGGGGAGGATCGCTGGTGAAAGTCGGCGTGCTGCAATTCTTCGGCTGGGCCAATCGGCGGATCGAGCTCAACTCGGTCTATGCCCGCGCCATCGAGCGTTTCGAGATCATGGACCGCACCGGCTACGACGCGGTCTGGCTCGCCGAGCATCATTTCTCGGGCTTCAGCGTCTGCCCCTCGGTACACATGATGGCGACCATGGCGGCGGCCAAGACCCGGCGCCTGCGCATCGGCACCGCCGTGTCGCTGGCGCCTTTCTACCATCCGCTGCGCCTGGCCGAGGAGGTGGCGCTGCTCGACGTGCTGTCCGGCGGCCGGGTCAACTGGGGCGCCGGCCGCGGCTTCTCGCGCGGCGAGTTCGCCGCCTTCGGCGTGCCGCCGGAGGAGAGCACGTCGCGCTTTCACGAGACGGTCGACATCGTGCTCAGCGCCTGGGCCGAGGAGCGGGTCAGCTACGCCGGCCGGCACTTCTCCTGCGAGGCGGTCGAGGTGCTACCGAAACCGCAGCAGAAGCCGCATCCGCCGGTGTGGATGGCGGCGACCTCGGAAGCGGCCATCGACTGGGCGGCGGGCCGCGGCTTCTCCATCCTGATGGATCCGCATTCGACCCATGCCGAGCTCGCCGCCAAGCGGCGGCACTACGGCGAGCGCATGGCCGCGGCCGGTTTCGACGCGGCGGGACGCGCGATTCCCATGGCGCGGCTCATCGCCCTCGCCGACACGAGCGAACGCGCCGCCGAGGTGGCGCGCCGCGGCGCCGGCTGGATGGTCGGCGCCTATATCGGGCCGCAGCACCAGGCGGTTCGGGTCGAGCAGCGCAGCTTCGGCGGCATCGATCCGGTCGAGCATTACGTCAAGGATGTGATCATCCACGGCACCGCCGAGGCCGTCGTCGAGCAGATCCAGGGCCTGAAGGAGACGGCGCAGCTCAACTATCTGCTCTGCGCCCCGCTGAGCCAGCAGAGCTTCGCCATCCTGACCGACAAGGTCTTGCCGAAGCTGATGTAATCAAAGACTTCCGGCCGGCGCGCCGCAGCCGCGGCAATTCCACAGCGCCAACTTGCGCTTTAAAAAAGTAACAGCCGGCTCGAGCGACATTAATTTGTTTGCCGCGCCGCCGCTCACTATCTTGGGCCGGCGTAGGCAGCGGAGCGGAGGCAGCCATGCGGAAACGGCCTCAAGCCGGGCCGGCGCGGCGGCGGATCGGCATCGTCGGCGCCGGCTTCAGCGGCACCATGCTGGCGGTGCATCTCCTGCACGAGCTCAGGGCGCCGGCCGACATCTTCCTGTTCGACCGCGCCGGCGCCTTCGGCCGCGGCCTCGCCTATTCGACGCGCAATCCGCAGCACCTGCTGAACGCGCGCGTCGCCAACATGAGCGCCTTCAACGACGATCCGCAGCATTTCATCCGCTGGCTCTGGGCCGACGACGACGCGCTCGGCTACAGCCTGAGCGTGCCGCCGACCGGGCACGCCTTCGTCTCGCGTGCCACCTACGGCGCCTATCTCGCCGACGTGCTGCGCGAGGCGAGCGGGGAGAGCCGCCACGGCGCCGCGCTGCATCGGCTGGCCAGCGACGTCGTCGGCCTGCGCCGCGAGGGCGACGGCCTCAGGCTCGACTGCGCCGACGGGCCGGCCATGGCCGTCGACCAGGCGGTGCTCTGCGTCGGCAATTTCCCGCGCGTCGCGCCGTTCGAGCCGGCGGCGCTGCTCAACGCCTCGCCGCGCTTCATCGCCGATCCCTGGGACGATACCGCCTTCGCCCGCATCGGGCCCGACGACGCGGTGGTGCTGGTCGGCACCGGCCTGACCATGGTGGACGTGGCGATCGACCTGGTGTCGCGCGGCCATCGCGCGCCGCTGCGCGCCTTTTCGCAGCGCGGCCTGACGCCGGCGGTGCATCAGCAGACGCGGACCTATCCGGTGTTCTTCGATCGCCGCCGCCTGCCGGCGAGCGTGCTGCAGCAGCTCCGCCTGGTGCGGCGCGAGGTGCAGCGCGGCGCGGCGGCGGGCTACGATTGGCGTAGCGTGCTCGACGCCATCCGACCGCTGGTGCAGGACCTCTGGCGCGTGCTGCCGCTCGCCGAGCGGCGCCGCTTCCTGCGCCATCTGCGGCCCTATTGGGACGTGCATCGCCATCGCATGGCGCCCGACAACGCCAACCAGCTCGCCAAGCTCAGCCGCGCCGGGCGGCTGGTCACCACGGCGGCGCGCACCGACACGGTGATCGTCGAGGAGGAGCAGATCATCCTGGCGCTGAAGCCGCGCGGCGGCAGCGACCGCTTCATCTGGCGCGCCGACTGGCTGGTCAATTGCTCCGGCCCGGAATGCGACTACCGGCGCATCGACCATCCGCTGATCCGCTGCCTGCTCGACAGCGCCCTGGCGCGGCCCGATCCGCTCAATCTCGGCCTCGACGTCGGCGCCGACTTCGCCGTGGTGGCGGCCGACGGCCAGCCGTCGCCGGTGCTCTATGCGCTCGGCCCGCCGACCCGCGGCGCGCTCTGGGAAATCACCGCCGTCCCCGACATCCGCGCACAATGCGCGACGCTCGCCGCCGCGCTGGCCGGCACGACGCCAAATAAACACGAAAACAATGTAATAGTTTTATAGTTGACATACTATAACTGTTCATTAGATTGAACCACAGCGCCGATTTGAAGTGGACAGCTTGCGGGCGCGTAACAAATGCAGCTAAAGCGCCTGGCACCCGCCCGGCCGCAGGCTGCGGCGGGCTTTTTTCTGACAGCCCGGATGGCGGCATGCCGACGCGCCGATGGTGCGCCAGCGCTGCAGGTGGAGGTGGACCATGGCGAGGCGGCAGGTCGTGCAGCAGACAGCTCTCTGGGGCAAGGCGGGCGTCGAGCCCGACCTGCGGGAGGTCTTGGCCGATCCGCTGGTGCATCTGGTGATGCGCCGCGACCGGGTCAGCATGGCGGCGCTCTGCAACGTCGTGGCGGTCGCCCAGGCCAGGCTGCGCCAGGGCGCGCCGCGGAGGGGTCTTTGCGGCGGACTTGCCGCCTGAAGCCGACCCGGGTCCGGCGGCGCGCGAACGAGGGGGCCTGAAATGAGCAACAGCAACGTCGAAACCCGCACCCCGCCACCGGCCGCCGACACCGCCGGCTGGCGCGAACTGTGGCTGAAGGAGGACTGGTGGGCGATCTGGCTCGGCCTCGGCATCGTCATCGTCGGCTATGTGCTGTTCGCCAACGGCGGCAGCCTGAAATGGCTGGCGGTGACGCCGGCAAAATGGTCGACCTTCGCCGCGCTCGGCCAGCATTTCGCCGATAACCTCGGCCGCTACGTCGGCCAGTTCGTCTTCTGGCTGGTCATCTTCGCCCTTGCGCTGCGCGCGCTCGGCCACAAGGCCGGCGATTTCATTCCGGCCTTCGTCCTGCTCTATGTGCTGTCGATCGCGGTCTTCGCCGTCGGCCAATGGGACCAGGCCAACAGGTACAATCTGGAACCGCCGCTGATCGCGCTGGTGCTCGGCCTCGCCATCTCCAACCTGATCGGCCTGCCGCGCTGGCTCGATGCCGGCTTCCGCGTCGAGTTCTACATCAAGACCGGCATCGTGCTGCTCGGCGCCACCTTGCCCTTCACCCTGATCGTCTGGGCCGGGCCGGTCGCCATCCTGCAGGCCTCCATCGTCTCCATCGTCACCTTCCTGGTGATCTATTGGGCGAGCCTTCGCCTCGGCCTCGACCGGCGGCTCGCCGCCACCTTGGGCGCCGGCGGCGCGGTCTGCGGCGTCTCCGCCGCCATCGCCGTCGCCGCCGCGGTGCGGGCCAAGAAGGACGACGCGCCGATCGCCATCACCGTGGTGATCGTCTGGGCCATCGTCATGATCTTCGTGCTGCCGCTGGTGGCGCGCCTGCTCGGCCTGTCGGCCGGGGTCGCCGGCGCCTGGATCGGCACATCGGAATTCGCCGACGCCGCCGGCTTCGCCGCTGCCCAGTCCTATGGCAACCTCGCCGGCAACGTGCCCGGCATCGGCGGCACGGCCGACCAGTCGGTCTTCGCCTTCACCCTGATGAAGGTGGTCGGCCGCGACGTCTGGATCGGCATCTGGGCCTTCGTGCTGGCGGTCGTCGCCACCACGCGCTGGGAGGCGGCGGCGACCGGCCGCAAGGCCGACGTCGGGCAGATCTGGTGGCGCTTCCCGAAGTTCGTGCTCGGCTTCCTGCTCGCCTCGCTGCTGGTCACCTGGGCGACCAGCGCCTACAGCTACGCCGATTTCAGCAAGCTGGTGAACCCGGCGCTGGTGGCGCCGATCAAGGACCTGCGCACCTGGGCCTTCATCTTCTGCTTCCTCAGCATCGGCTTGACCACCCGCTTCCGCGATCTGGCGCGCGCGGGGCGCAAGCCCTTCCTCGCCTTCACCGCCGGTGTCGCGGTCAATGTGGTGCTGGGCTTCATCCTCTCGGCGGTGGTTTTCGCCACGCACTGGGAGCATTTGGCGCGATGACGCCGGCCGTCTGCCGCCGCTGCCGCCACTTCCGCAACGACCCGGCCTGGCTCGAGGCCGCGCTCGCCGGCCTGAACAGCCTGGGCTCGGCCGATGCCTCGGTGCGCGGCGACGACGGCCTCTGCCTGCAGCACGATTGCTACGTGACGGCCTTGTCGACCTGCGCCGCCTTTGCCCCCGCCGCGGCCTTGGCGAGATAGGAAGCGCGGAACAGGCGGAAGGTGCTGACCCGGCGGTTGTAGTGGGTGGCGGCGCCCTGATAGCGGAAGCCGAGCTTGGCCAGCACCCGCTTGGAGCCTTCGTTCTCCGGATGCGTCACGGCGACGATGGGATCGAGCTTCAGCACGCCGAAGCCGTAGTCGAGCACGGCGCGCGCCGCCTCGGTGGCGATGCCCTGGCCCCAGGCCTCCGGCCGGTAGCGGTAGGCCAGCTCGACCTGGCCGCTATTCTCCAGCGGGAACAGCGCGCACCAGCCGAGCGCCGCGGCCTCGTCCCGGCGCAGCACCATCCAATAGCCGCCGATCGCGGGCGCGCCCGAGGTCATGCGCGCCTTGACCGCGTTGCGCTGCGCCACCGGCTCCGGCGGGCGGGCGAAGATATAGCGGTGCACCTGCGGATCGAGGTCCATGGCGACGCAGGCGTCGAGATCGTCGATGGTGCGCGGGCGCAGCGTCAAGCGCGGGGTTTGCAGCACGGGCAGGGGCATCGGCGTCTCCACGGCATCGTAGTCCTTACACGATTTCGCCCCGCCCGGGCTACCGGCGCGGTTGCGGTGCCGGCATATTAGGGACAGGCGGTTCGTGCGCGCGGGGTTCGTCGATGGGACGGGAGTTTTCGTTGCAGGCGCTGCTGGCCGGCGTGCTGGCGGCGGTGGTCGGCTACGCCAGTTCGCTCGCCGTGGTGCTGCAGGGCCTGAAGGCGGTCGGCGCCAGCGAGGCCGAGGCGGCCTCCGGCCTGCTCGCGCTGTCGCTCGCCATGGGTCTCTGCGCCATCCTGCTCAGCCTGCGCACGCGGCTGCCGATCAGCGTCGCCTGGTCGACGCCGGGTGCGGCGCTGCTCGCCAGTTCCGGCCCGCTCGACGGCGGCTTCGCCGCCGCGGTCGGTGCCTTCCTGGTCTGCGGCCTGCTGCTGGCGCTGGCCGGATTCTGGCGTCCGCTCGGCCGCTGGGTCGCGGCGATCCCGGCGCCGCTCGCCAATGCCATGCTGGCCGGCGTGCTGCTCGGCCTCTGCCTGGCGCCGGTGCGTGCGGTGGCGGCGACCCCGGCGCTCGGCCTCGCCATCGTGGTGACCTGGGCCCTGGTGGCGAAATGGCGGCGGCTCTATGCGGTGCCGGCGGCGCTCCTGGTCACCGCCGTGCTGGTCGCGCTGACCACGCCGGTGCCGCCGACGCTCCTGGCGATGCTGGCGCCGCAGCCGCAGCTCGTCGTGCCGCGCTTCACGCCCGGCGCGGCGATCGGCATCGGCCTGCCGCTGTTCCTGGTCACCATGGCCTCGCAGAACATTCCCGGCATGGCGGTGCTGGCGGTGAACGGCTATCGGCCGGCGCCGGGGCCGCTCTTCCGTGTCACCGGCCTCTTCTCGCTCGTCGCGGCGCCGTTCGGCGGGCATGCGGTCAATCTCGCCGCCATCACCGCGGCGCTCTGCGCCGGGACCGAGGCGCACCCCGATGCCGGGCGGCGCTATTGGGCGGCTGTGGTTGCCGGCTTCGCCTATGTGCTGTTCGGCCTCCTGGCCGGGCCGGTCACCGCCTTCATCGGCGCGGCGCCGCCGGTGCTGATCGAGGCGGTGGCGGGCCTCGCGCTTCTCGGCGCCTTCGGCGGCGCGCTGCTGGCGGCGGTGTCGGTGCCGGCCGACCGCGAGGCGGCGGTGGTCACCTTCCTGGTCACCGCCTCGGGCATCAGCTTCTTCGGCATCGGCGGCGCCTTCTGGGGCCTCGCCGCCGGCGGCGCGGTGCTGGCGCTCACCCGCTGGCGCGGCGCCGCAACGGCCTAAAGCTTGTCGGGATTGCCGGGCACCAGGGTGAAGTGCGAATTCAGCGTCAGGTCCGGCGAATAGGCGCGGTAGGACAGGCCGCGGTCGGTATAGATGACCTGGCAGAACGGCTCGTCGGCATGCATCTTCTGCCATTGCACGCAGAGCGAATCGCCGTCGATCCTGGCGGTGCCGCTGTCGACGAGCTCGGTGCCGTTGCCGTTGCTGCCGCGGAAGACGGCCTTGCCGTCGGGCGCAATCCACATGGTCCAGTTGCCGCCGCCGGCGTCGGTGCCGAGCGCCGTCTTGCCGAACATCTCGGCCTGGATGGTCTGGCCGCTGAGCGGCAGCCAGCGGTTCTCGGCGCAGGCGCCGAGCAGGACCAGGACGAGCAGGGGCAAGGTGCTGCGGAAGCGGGCGGGCATGGTCACCTCACGAACGGCGGCCGGGCCAGCTTAGTCGCAAAGCGCGATCTGGCAAGTTGGATTCGCTGATTACGCCGCATCGGAGTTCAATGCAGCTTCACCTGCGGTTCGGTGCGGCGCGTGATCGTCCGCGCCAGCGTGTCCAGCGCCACTTTGGTGAAGCCGTGCAGCGCCAGCTCGTGCAGCTTGTAGAGCGAACGATACATCAGCCGGGCGAACAGGCCCTCGACCAGCAGGTTGCCGCCGACCAGCGCGCCCATCAGGTTGCCGACGGTCGAATATTCGCCGAGCGAGACCAGCGAGCCGAAGTCGCGATAGCGGAACGGCCGGAGCGGCTCGCCCGACAGGCGGCGGCGGAGCTGCCGGCGGAGATGCGCCGCCTGCTGGTGCGCCGCCTGGGCCCGCGGCGGCACGGTGCGCCCGGTGCCGACCCAGGGACAGGCGGCACAGTCGCCGAGCGCGAAGATCGCCGCATCGCGCGTCGTCTGCAGGGTCGGCAGGACGAGCAGTTGGTTGATGCGGTTGACCTCGAGCCCGTCGAGCCCGGCGAGAAAGCCGGGCGCCTTGACGCCGGCGGCCCAGACGGTGAGCTCGGCGGCGATCTCGCGCCCGTCGGCGAGCCGCACGCGATCGGCCAGCACCTCGGCGACGCGGGCATCGGTGTGGACGCTGATGCCATAGGAGCCGAGCAGCTCGTGCGTCGCCCGCGACAGCCGCTCGGGCAGCGCCGGCAGGATGCGCGGGCCGGCCTCGATGACATGCAGCTTGATGTCGGCCTCCGCGTCGATGCGGTCGAAGCCGTAGACCACCAGCTCGCGCGTGGTGTTGCGCAGTTCCGCCGCCAGCTCCACGCCGGTCGCGCCGGCGCCGATGATGGCGATCTGCAACTGCTCCGGACGGCGCGGCCCGGCCTGGGCATGGGCGCGCAGGCAGGCATTGATCAGCCGGCGGTGGAAGCGCACCGCGTGCGCCGA
>DATKQA010000345.1:0-2583 GCA_035523835.1 Candidatus Sulfotelmatobacter sp. | reverse complement strand
TGGCGGTCGCCGGCAAGGGGCACGAGCAGGGCCAGACCATCGGCACCACCACCCTTCCCTTCGATGACGCGGCGACGATCCGCCGCCTGGCCGCCGCGCCGTGAGCGAGGCGACCGCACCCCTCTGGTCGGCGCACGATCTCGTCGAGGCGACCGGCGGCAGGCTCTCCGCGCGCTTCGCCGCGACCGGCGTTTCGATCGACACCCGTACTCTCCAGCCGGGCGACCTGTTCATCGCGCTGCGCGGCGAAACCGGCGACGGCCACGCCCACGCCGCCGCCGCACTCGCCAGGGGGGCGGCCGGGGTGATGGTGCATCAGCCGGTCGCCGGCGACGGACCATGGCTCGCGGTGGACGACACCCTCTCGGCCCTCGCCCGGCTCGGCGCCTACGCGCGGGAACGCTTCACCGGCCGGCTGATCGCCGTTACCGGCAGCGTCGGCAAGACCACCACCAAGGAGATGCTGCGCACCGTGCTCGCCGCCCAGGCGCCGACCCATGCGGCGGCGGCGTCCTACAACAACCATTGGGGCCTGCCGCTGACGCTGGCCCGCCTGCCCTGGAACGCCGCTTTCTGTGTCGCCGAGATCGGCATGAACCATGCCGGCGAAATCGCCCCCCTGGCCCGGCTCGCCCGTCCCCACGTCGCGGTGATCACCGCCATCGCACCGGCCCATATCGGCTATCTCGGCAGCATCGAAGCTATCGCCGCCGAGAAAGCCTCGATCTGCCAGGGGCTGGAACCCGCCGGCACCGCGGTCCTGCCAGCCGACACGCCGCTGCTGCCGCTGCTGCGGCAAGCCGCGGAGCCGGCGCGGGTGGTGACCTTCGGCGAAGCACGCACGGCCGATGCGCGGCTGCTCGCCGCCGTCCCCGATGCCGACGGAAGCGATGTCGAGGTCAACGTCCTGGGGCAGGAGCTGCGCTTCCGCCTCGCCGCGCCGGGACGCCACATGGCGATGAACGCGCTGGCCGCCCTGGCCGGTGCCGCCGCCCTCGGCGCCGACCTGCCGGCGGCGGCACGATCCCTTGCCGGATTCGCGCCGATGGCCGGGCGCGGCGCACGCCGCCGGCTGGCATTGGCCGGAGGCAGCGTCCTGCTGCTCGACGAAAGCTACAACGCCAACCCCGCCAGCCTGCGCGCCGCCCTCAACGTGCTTCGCCTGCAGCCGGCCGCGAGGCGCATCGCCGTGCTCGGCGACATGCTTGAACTCGGTGAAGCGGGCCCCGCTCTGCACGCCGCTCTGGCGCCGGATGTGCTCGATGCCGCCGACCTCGTATTCGCCTGCGGCAAGCTGATGCGCGGCCTGTTCGACGCGCTGCCCGTCGCGCGTCGCGGCTCCTATGCCGAGGATGCCGCCGCCTTGGCACCGCTGGTCGCGGCGGCATTGCGGCCCGGCGACGCGGTGCTGGTAAAGGGCAGCCTGGGCATCCGCATGCGCCAGATCGTCGTCGGCCTCGACGGCCTGGCCGTGACAGCGGGAGCGGCCTGATGCTGTTCGCGATCCTGCGGCCGCTCGCCGACCGCTTCATCCTGTTCAACCTGTTCCGCTACATAACCTTCCGCTCGGGGGCGGCCTGCCTGACCGCGCTGGTGCTGAGCCTGATGTTCGGCCCGACCGTGATCCGCTGGCTGCGCACGCTGCAGCGCAACGGCCAGCCGATCCGGCTGGATGGGCCGGAGCGCCACCTGCTCGAGAAGAAGGGCACGCCGACCATGGGCGGCGTGCTGATCCTGGCCGCGCTCACCGTATCGACGCTGCTATGGGCCGATCTTCGCGACCTGCATGTATGGGCCGTGCTGTTCGTGACCCTAGGCTACGGCGCGCTCGGCTTCGCCGACGATTATCTGAAGCTGTCGAAGCGCAACCATCGCGGACTGCCCGGCCGCTTGAAACTGATCGGCCAGGCAGTGATCGGGCTGATTGCCGCGATCTGGCTGGTCGCGGTCACCCCGCCGGCGCTCGCCACCGGCCTTGCGATTCCGGTCTTCAAGGACGTGCTGATCCCGTTCGGCTTCGCCTTCCCGCTGTTCGGTGCGCTGGTGATGATGGGCGCTTCCAACGCGGTGAACCTGACGGATGGGCTCGATGGCCTCGCGATCGTGCCGACCATCATCTGCGCCGGCGTCTTCGCACTGATCGCCTACCTCGTCGGCAACCGCATCTTCGCCGACTATCTGCAGCTCAATCCGATTCCGGGCGCGGGCGAACTGTGCGTCGTCTGCTCCGCGCTGATCGGCGCCGGTCTCGGCTTCCTGTGGTTCAACGCGCCGCCGGCGGCGGTGTTCATGGGCGATACCGGCAGCCTGTCGATCGGCGGCGCGCTCGGCGCCATCGCGGTCGCCACCAAGCACGAGATCGTGCTGGTGATCGTCGGCGGCCTGTTCGTCGTGGAGACGGTCTCGGTGATCGTCCAGGTGTTCTGGTACAAGCGCACCGGGCGGCGCGTCTTCCTGATGGCGCCGCTGCACCATCACTTTGAAAAGAAAGGCTGGGCCGAGCCGACCATCGTGATCAGGTTCTGGATCATTTCGGTGATCCTGGCGCTGGTCGGCCTCGCTACCCTGAAGATCCGATGAACG
>DATKQA010000344.1:0-16497 GCA_035523835.1 Candidatus Sulfotelmatobacter sp. | reverse complement strand
AAAATCCGGGTTGTCCCATGCCACCGGATGGCGGATGGGCGCCTGCAGGCTGCCTTCGCGCATGCGCGCCTCTGTCGATGCTGTCGTTGCAACGGCTTGCGGAGGCCCGGCGTTGCGGGCCTCCGTCATGCCGTCGATCGCAAACCCCGGTCGGAAGCTCAACCGAGCGTGTCGAGCGCCTTCTGGAAGCGGCCGGCGTGGCTCTTTTCCGCCTTGGCCAGGGTCTCGAACCAATCGGCGATCTCGTCGAAGCCTTCCTGGCGGGCGGTGCGCGCCATGCCCGGATACATGTCGGTGTATTCGTGCGTCTCGCCGGCGATCGCCGCCTTGAGGTTCAGGTTGGTGCCGCCGATCGGCTCGCCGGTGGCGGGGTCGCCGACTTCCTCGAGGAACTCGAGATGGCCGTGGGCATGGCCGGTCTCGCCCTCGGCAGTGGAGCGGAACACCGCGGCGACGTCGTTGTAGCCTTCGACATCGGCCTTTTGCGCGAAATAGAGATAGCGCCGGTTCGCCTGGCTCTCGCCGGCAAAGGCGTCCTTCAAATTCTGGCAGGTCTTGCTGCTGGCAAGTTTGGACATGGCATCCTCCTCGGTCGACTGCGGCCGGCCCGATCCGACGCGACCGGGCCGCCATGGGACCAATCTGCGCCGTCGGCGCGGCCATGTCAACAGTTTAGAATTATTCCAAGGAGATTTTTATCTGCCGGGAAAAAACCAACTACTTCAATCGTCACGAAGCCCGGTCACGGAGCCGGATGACCACCTCGACGCGGGCAACCTCGGTCCCGGCCGGCGGCGCCGGCAAGTCGGCCACCTTGACCTCGGCGCTCGGCACATCCTGCAGGCGGCCGCTCGCCTCGTAGAAGAAATGGTGGTGATCGCTGATATTCGTGTCGAAATAGCTGCGGCCGG
This sequence comes from Candidatus Sulfotelmatobacter sp., assembly GCA_035523835.1. Taxonomy (GTDB): domain Bacteria; phylum Pseudomonadota; class Alphaproteobacteria; order Ferrovibrionales; family Ferrovibrionaceae; genus DASQHM01. Next base: position 15,586 of record DATKQA010000344.1, on the reverse strand, counting down.
CATCGACCACCACCTCGCGCAGCAGCCCGGCGTGGGTGAACTGATGCAGCGTGTTGTAGACGGTCGCCAGCGACACCCGGATGGCGGCGGCCTCCGCCTCGCCATGCAAGGCCTCCGCCGTGACATGGCGGTCGCCGCTTTCGAACAGGAGCTTGGCCAAGGCCAAGCGCTGGCGCGTCGGGCGCAAGCCGGCCCGCCGCAAGCGGGCAAGCACCTCGGCATAGGGTCGCGTGCTGATCATGCTATTAGGTATAATCGCAATGCGCTGATTTTCAATGTCGACCGTCACACACTAGACCATTTCTTGTAGTAATTCAAAACTTCCCGCCGGCGTTCCGCCGACTTTAAATTCGCCGCCGCCATGGTTATTTGTTGTTCTGCGCCATGCCTTCTATCGGGTAGAGTTTCAGCGATTTTTGCCCCTCCCAGCCGCAAGGCCTTCATTCGAACGAGCTATCCGTGAGCGAAACCACGACCCAGACCGCAAAAAGCAGCTTTTCCCATGAAGAGCTTCTGCAGTGCGCTCACGGCAAGCTGTTCGGCCCCGGCAACGCCCGGCTGCCGCTGCCGCCGATGCTGATGTTCGACCGCATCGTCAAGATCAACAGCGACGGCGGCAAATATGCCAAGGGCGAAATCATCGCCGAATTCGACGTCAAGCCCGATCTCTGGTTCTTCGGCTGTCACTTCGAGTCCGACCCGATCATGCCGGGCTGCCTCGGGCTCGACGCGATGTGGCAGATGGTCGGCTTCTTCCTCGGCTGGCTGAAGGCGCCGGGCCGCGGCCGGGCGCTCGGCGTCGGCGAGGTCAAGTTCACCGGCGAGGTGCTGCCGACCGGCCGCAAGATTTCCTATCACATCGACATCAAGCGGGTGATCCTGCGCAAGCTCGTGCTGGCCATCGCCGACGGGTTGATGAAGGTGGACGACAAGCCGGTCTACGAATGCAAGGATCTACGCGTCGGCCTGTTCACCGCTGCCGAACCGGCGTGAGCACCGCAGCAGGTTAGCCTCGGCAGCGTAACGGAGGAGCCATGCGGCGCGTCGTCGTTACCGGTATCGGCATCGTCTCCAGCATCGGCAACAACCAGACCGAGGTGACGGAGGCGCTGCGCGAAAGCAGGTCCGGCATCGTCTTCAACGAGGAGTATCGGGAACGCGGCTTCCGCAGCCAGGTCTGCGGTTCGATCAAGCTCGATGTCGATGCCGTGGTCGACCGCCGGCTCCGCCGCTTCATGGGCGACGGCGCCGCCTACAACTACATCGCCATGCAGCAGGCGATCGAGGATGCCGGTCTCGCGCCTTCCGACGTTTCCAACGAGCGCACCGGGATCATCATGGGCTCGGGCGGGCCCTCGACGCGCAACCTGGTGGCGGCGGCCGATATCGCCCGCGAGAAAGGACCGCGCAAGGTCGGCCCCTTCATGGTGCCGCGCGCGATGTCGAGCACCAATTCGGCCAACCTGTCCACCGCCTTCAAGATCAAGGGCCTGAGCTATTCCATCAGCTCGGCCTGCTCGACCAGCGCGCACTGCATCGGCAACGCCGGCGAGTTGATCCAGTGGGGCAAGCAGGACATCGTCTTCGCCGGCGGCGGCGAGGAGCTGGACTGGACCCTTTCGGTGCTGTTCGACGCCATGCCGGCGCTCTCGTCGAAATACAACGACACGCCGAGCAAGGCCTCGCGCGCCTATGACGCCAACCGCGACGGCTTCGTCATTTCCGGCGGCGGCGGCACGCTGGTGCTGGAAGAGCTCGAACATGCCAAGGCGCGCGGCGCGAAGATCTATGCCGAGCTGGTCGGCTACGGCGCCACCTCGGACGGCGCCGACATGGTGGCGCCCTCCGGCGAGGGCGCCGAGCGCTGCATGCGGCTGACCCTGCAGGACCTCGGCCGGCCGGTCGACTACATCAATACCCACGGCACCTCGACGCCGGCCGGCGACATCACCGAGCTCAACGCCATCCGCAACGTCTTCGGCGAGCGGGTGCCGCCGCTCAGCTCGACCAAATCGCTGACCGGCCACAGCCAGGGCGCAGCCGGGGTGCATGAGGCGATCTATTCGCTGCTGATGATGCAGCACAATTTCATCGCCGCCTCGGCCAATATCGAAGACCTCGATCCGGAAGCCGTGGGCGTGCCGATCGTGCGCGACCGGCGCGACAATATGCGGCTCAACCTGGTGCTCTCCAACAGCTTCGGCTTCGGCGGCACCAACGCCTGCCTGGCGTTCAGACGGTACGAGGCATGATGCAGCCGACGACGAAAACTGGGTGCGGCCGATCGGACAGGGTGGAATCGTGACGGGCAAATTGATGGAAGGGCGGCGCGGCCTGATCATGGGGGTCGCCAACGACCATTCGATTGCCTGGGGCATCGCCAAGACCTTGCATCAACACGGCGCGGAGCTGGCTTTCACCTATCAGGGCGAGGCTTTCGCCAAGCGCGTGCTGCCGCTGGCGCAATCGCTCGGCAGCAAGCTGGTGCTGCCGTGCGACGTGGAAGACGACGCCGGCATCGCCGCCGCCTTCGGCGAGCTCGCCAAGAGCTGGAAGCGGCTGGATTTCGTCGTGCATGCCATCGCCTACTCCGACAAGGAGGAGCTGAAGGGCCGCTATCTCGACACGACGCGGCAGAACTTCCGCCAGTCGCTCGACATTTCCTGCTACTCCTTCACCGCCGTCGCACAAAAGGCCCTGCCGATGATGACGGCGGGCGGCGCGCTCTTGACGCTCTCCTATTCCGGCGCCGAGCGGGTGATGCCGAACTACAACGTCATGGGCGTCGCCAAGGCGGCGCTGGAGGCGAGCGTGCGCTATCTCGCCGCCGACCTCGGGCCGAACAGCGTGCGGGTCAATGCCATCTCGGCCGGACCCATGCGCACCCTCGCCGGCTCCGCCATCGGCAGCGCCCGCTACGTCTATAAATTCACCCGCGACCATTCGCCGCTGCGCAAGAACATCCAGCTCGAGGAGGTCGGCGGCGCCGCGCTCTATCTGCTGAGCGACCTCGCTGCCGGCGTCACCGGCGAGGTGCATCATGTCGACGCCGGCTACAACGTCATCGGCATGCCGGCGTCGAGCAACGGCAATGGCAACGGCAACGGTGAAAACGGCAACGGCGGCGGATGATCTCCGCCGCCGCTTCGTTCAGCTTCGAAAAGACGCCAGCCCTGCTCAGTCCGACTCGGCCGCCTGCGCCGGCTTGGCGCTGATGTCCTCGCCGGTAGCCTGATCGACCGCCTTCATCGAGAGGCGCACCTTGCCGCGGTCGTCGATGCCGAGCACCTTGACCCGCACGGTGTCGCCCTCGTTCACCACATCGGTCACCTTGCCGACCCGGCGCGGCGCCAGTTCGCTGATATGCACCAGGCCGTCGCGCGAACCGAAGAAGTTCACGAAGGCGCCGAAATCGACCACCTTCACCACCTTGCCCTTGTAGATGTGGTTCACCTCGGGCTCGCTGACAATCGACTTGATCCAGTCGATCGCCGCCTGGCCGTCGGCGGCGGCGGTGGCCGCGACCTTGATCGTGCCATCGTCCTCGATGTCGATCTTGGTGTTGGTCTGCTCGCAGATCTCGCGGATCACCTTGCCGCCGGTGCCGATGACTTCGCGGATCTTGTCCTTCGGGATGGTGATGATGGTGACGCGCGGGGCATGCTCCTTGACGCCGGAGCGCGCATCGGAGAGCGCCTTGGCCATCTCGCCGAGGATGTGGATGCGGCCGTCGCGCGCCTGGGCCAGCGCGATGCGCATGATCTCCTCGGTGATGCCGGCGATCTTGATGTCCATCTGCAGCGAGGTCACGCCGGCCTCGGTGCCCGCCACTTTGAAGTCCATGTCGCCGAGATGATCCTCGTCGCCGAGGATGTCGGACAGCACGGCGAAGCCTTCCGGCTCCTTGATCAGGCCCATGGCGATGCCGGCGACCGGCGCCTTGAGCGGCACGCCCGCATCCATCAGCGAGAGCGACGTGCCGCAGACCGTCGCCATCGACGACGAGCCGTTCGATTCGGTGATCTCCGACACCACGCGGAGCGTGTAGGGAAAATCCTCCTTCTTCGGCAGCAGCGGCCGCACGGCGCGCCAGGCGAGCTTGCCGTGGCCGATCTCGCGCCGGCCGGGCGACCCCATGCGGCCGGCCTCGCCGACCGAGTAGGGCGGGAAGTTATAGTGCAGCAGGAAGTGCTCGCGATATTCGCCTTCCAGCGCGTCGATGATCTGCTCGTCCTGGCCAGTGCCGAGCGTGGTCACCACCAGCGCCTGGGTCTCGCCGCGGGTGAAGAGCGCGGCGCCATGGGCGCGCGGCAGCACGCCCACCTCGGCCAGGATCGGCCGCACGGTCCTGGTGTCGCGGCCGTCGATGCGGGTGCCGGACTGCAGAATATTGCCGCGCACGATCTTGGCCTCGAGGTCCTTGAAGGCCTCACTCGCGACGTTCGCGGCGATCTCTTCCGCCGCCAGGGTCTTGACCAGATCGGCCTTGATCTCGCCGATGCGGGCATAGCGCGTCTGCTTCACCGATTCCTTGTAGGCTTCGCGCAGCGGCGCCTCGGCGATGGCGGCGACGCGCGCCTCCAGCGCCGGTTCGACGCTCGCCGGCGGCAGCGGCCACGGCTCCTTGGCGCATTTCTCCGCCAGGGCGATGATGGCGTCGATCACCGGTTGAAATTGCCGATGGCCGAACATTACCGCGCCGAGCATCACGTCCTCGGGCAGTTGCTGCGCTTCCGATTCGACCATGAGCACCGCGTCCGCCGTCCCGGCCACCACCAGATCGAGCTTGCTGTTCGCCAGCTCGTCCGCTTGCGGATTGAGCACGAACTCGCCGCCGATATAGCCGACCCGCGCGGCGCCGATCGGCCCCATGAACGGGATACCGGAAATGGTGAGGGCCGCCGAGGCGCCGATCATGGCAACAACGTCCGGATCGTTCTCCAGATCGTGGCTCAGCACCGTGGCGACGATCTGCGTCTCGTTGCGGAAGCCTTCGGCAAAGAGCGGCCGGATCGGCCGGTCGATCAGGCGCGAGGTCAGGGTTTCCTTTTCGCTCGGCCGACCTTCACGCTTGAAGAACCCGCCCGGAATCTTGCCGGCGGCGAAGGTCTTCTCCTGGTAGTTCACGGTCAGCGGGAAAAAGTCGATGCCGGCCCGCGGCGCCTTGTTGGCGACGGCGGTGCAGAGCACCGTGGTTTCGCCGTAAGTCACCAGCACGGCGCCGTCGGCTTGGCGGGCGACGCGGCCGGTCTCCAGCACCAGCTTGCGTCCGCCCCAATTGAGTTCCTGTCGATGGACGTTAAACATCAGAGGTTGCTTCCTTCCACATACCTGCCGCTTCGCCTATCCGAAACGGCGCTGGCGCGGCCGTCCCTGCCGCCGCCACCGGTCGGCGCCGCGCGTCTCCACCGACGCAAGACCGGCACCATGATCGGGAACGCCCGGCCGTCCCAGACTGCCGCCTCCGCGGGCGGCAGACCGATAGGTCGGCCGCCGGGCATCCCATGAGGCACCCGTGCCGCGGTCCTTCGGATCCGGACCGCCGGCGGCGAGTGCAGAATCGGGCCTATTTGCGCAGGCCCAGGCGCTTGATGAGAGACTCGTAACGATCGTTGTTCTTCTTCTTGAGGTAGTCGAGCAATTGCCGGCGCTGGCTGACCATCATCAAGAGACCGCGCCGCGAATGCAGGTCCTTGGCGTGTTCCTTGAAATGCTCGGTCAGGTTCTGGATCCGCTCGGTCAGGATCGCCACCTGCACCTCTGGAGAGCCGGTATCGCCCGGCGCCATGGCATATTCGCCCACGAGCGCCTGCTTGCGCTCGGCTGAAATCGACATCGGCTGCTCCTCGTTCCTAGAGGTTGAAGACACGCACCGGCCTGACGTCGCCGCCTTGCACCTCGGCCAGCGCCACGGGCTTGCCCGCGTGCATGGCGCAGATGGTGCCTTCGGCGGGCCTCAAGCCGATGTCGAGCACCCGAATGGACTGGCCGCTGCGCATGCGGTCCGCCTGGGGTCCGGTCAGGGCCAGGGCCGGGATGTCGTCCAGCGCGGTCTCGACCGGGAGCAGGTGCTCGAATGGCGGCGAAACCTGCCACAAGTCCGCCAGATTGGCCAGCGAAATCGCCCCCGCTACGGTGAAACGGCCGACCCGGGTGCGCCGCAGCGCCTGGATATGGCCGAGACAGCCGAGCCGGCGGCCGAGATCGCGTGCCAGGGCCCGAATATAGGTGCCCTTGCCGCAGTCGACTTCGAAATCGCCCGTATCGGGGTCAGGGCAGCCGAGCAGGTCGAACCGCTGCACCAGCACCTGGCGCGGTGCCAGCGTGACGGCCTCCCCCTGGCGGGCCAGGCGGTAGGCGCGTTCCCCGCCGAGCTTGACCGCCGAATAGGCCGGCGGCACCTGGGCTATGCTGCCGACGAAATCGGCGAGCGCCGCCGCGATCTCGGCCGGCGCCGGGCGGCGGTCGGTGCTTTCCACCACCTCGCCCTCGGCATCGTCGGTCGCCCGCGCCTCGCCCCAGCGCACGCGGAAGCGGTAGGTCTTCCCGGCATCCACCGCATAGGCCATGGTCTTGGTCGCCTCGCCGAGCGCGATCGGCAGCACGCCGGTGGCAAGCGGATCGAGGGTGCCGCCGTGGCCGGCCTTGGCGGCACCGGTGATGCGCCGCACCCGGGCGACGGCGTCGGCCGAGGTCAGGCCGATGTCCTTGTCGAGCACCAGCCAGCCGTGCAGCGGCCGGCCGCGCGGCCTACGCGCCATCGCCGCCGTCCGCTTCGTCGTCGCGGTCCAGATCCGCCGCCACCCTGGGCTGGCGCAGCAACTGGTCGATGCGGCCGGCCCGATCGAAACTGTCGTCGAGGCGGAAGCCGAGGCGCGGGGCGTAGCGCAGCCGCACCATGCGGGCAAGCTGGCCGCGCAGATAGGGCGTGCAGCGCTCCAGTGCGGCCAGCACGCCCGGCGCGTTGCGCCCGGCCAGCGGCAGCACGAAGGCGGTGGCGTTCTTCAGGTCCGGGCTGACCCGCACCTCGGTGACGGTGAGCGACACGCCGGCAAGGTCGGGATCGCGGACATCGCCACGGCTGAAGATTTCGGCCAGCGCGTGGCGCAGTTCCTCGCCGACGCGGAGCGGCCGCTGCCCCGCCTGTTTCGGGCTGATGCGATCCCGTGCCATGGCCGTCCCTGTTCGAGCATCGCGCGCCAGCGGCCGAAGCCGGCGCTAGAGCTGACGCGCCACTTCCTCGATCTCGAAGCACTCGATGACGTCGCCCACCTGGATGTCCTGGTAGTTCTCGAACGCCATGCCGCACTCGTTGCCCTGCTTGACTTCGCGGACCTCGTCCTTGAAGCGCTTCAAGGTGGAAAGCGTACCTTCGTGGATCACCACGTTGTCGCGCAGCAGGCGGACCTTGGCGCCGCGCTTGACGGCACCCTCGGTGACCATGCAGCCGGCCACCTTGCCGACCTTGGAGATGTTGAACACCTCGCGGATTTCCGCGTTGCCGAGGAAATTCTCGCGCAGCTTCGGCGCCAGCATGCCGCTCAGCATGGCCTTCAGATCGTCGATCACGTTGTAGATGATCGAGTAGTAGCGGATATCGACGCCATCGCGGGTGGCGAGGTCGCGCGCCTGCTTGTTGGCGCGCACGTTGAAGCCGATGATGATGCCGCCGGAGGCGCGCGCCAGGGTGACGTCGGATTCGTTGATGCCGCCGACCGCGCCGTGCAGCACCCGCACGCCGACCTCGTCGGTGGCGAGCTTGCCGGCGGAGGCCAGGATCGCCTCCAGCGAACCCTGCACGTCGGCCTTGAACACGACCGCGAGTTCCTTGACCTCGCCGGCCTTGATTTTCGAGAACATCTGCTCGAGCGTCGAGCGCGCACCGGCGACGGCGCGCTGATCGCGCTGCCGGCGGCGGCGGAAGTCGGAAACCTCGCGCGCGCGCGCCTCCGAATCGACCACCGAGAAATCGTCGCCTGCCTCCGGCGCGCCCTGCAGACCGAGCACTTCGACCGGCACGGCCGGTCCGGCCGATTGCACGTTCTGGCCCTTGTCGTCGACCAGCGCCCTGACGCGGCCCCATTCCGAGCCGGCGACGAAGACATCGCCGACGCGCAAAGTGCCGCGCTGCACCAGCACGGTGGCGACGGCGCCGCGGCCGCGATCGAGCTTGGCCTCGACCACCACGCCTTCGGCGCTGCGATTGGGATTCGCCTTGAGGTCGAGAATTTCCGATTGCAGCAGGATGGCTTCTTCCAGCTTGTCGAGACCGGTCTTCGCTTTGGCGGAAACTTCCACGTCGAGCACGTCGCCGCCCATCTGCTCGACGATCACCTCGTGCTGCAGCAGTTGCTGGCGCACGCGCTGCGGGTTGGCGTCCGCCTTGTCCACCTTGTTGATGGCGACGATGATCGGCACCTTCGCCGCCTTGGCGTGGCGGATGGCCTCGATGGTCTGCGGCATGACCGCATCGTCGGCCGCCACCACCAGCACCACGAGGTCGGTGACCTTCGCGCCGCGCGCGCGCATGGCGGTGAAGGCCTCGTGGCCGGGCGTATCAAGGAAGGTGATGCGCGCGCCGGAGCCGAGCGTGACCTGGTAGGCGCCGATATGCTGGGTGATGCCGCCGGCCTCGCGGCTGGCCACGTCGGTTTCGCGCAGCGCATCCAGAAGCGAGGTCTTGCCGTGGTCGACATGGCCCATGATGGTGACGACGGGCGGCCGCGGCTCGAGGTTGGCGTCTTCGTCGACCGCGCCGACCAGGCCGACCTCGACGTCCGATTCGGCGACGCGGGTCAGGCGATGGCCGAATTCCTGCACGATCAGCTCGGCGGTATCGGCGTCGATCACCTGGTTGATGGTCGCCATGACGTCCATCTTCATCAGCGCCTTGATGACGTCGACGCTGCGTTCGGCCATGCGGTTGGCGAGTTCCTGCACGGTGATCGATTCCGGCACCACCACGTCGCGGATGACCTTCTTCGGCGCTTCCTGCGGCATGCCGAGCGCGTGGCGCCGCTCGCGCTCGCGGGCACGGCGGAACGAGGCCAGCGAGCGGACCCGCTCCTCTTCGTTCAGCGCCTTGCTGACGGTGAGCTTGCCGGAGCGCCGGCGCGGCTCGCGCAGCTTCTGCCCGGGCGGGCGCGCCGGCGCAACCTTGGCCCCGGCGCGCTTGCGGCGCGCCTCGGCCTCTTCCTCGGTCTCGTCGAGCACCGCGGCGGCCGCGCCAGGCGCCGCGGCGCCCGGCTCGGCGGCGAGACGGCGCGAGGCCTCTTCCTCGGCCCGGCGGCGGGAATCCTCTTCCGCCTTCTTGCGCGCTTCTTCCTCGGCCAGGCGTCGGCCGGCCGCTTCCCGCTCCGCCGCCAGCCTCGCCTCTTCCGCCGCGCGACGCTTGGCCTCCTCCTCGGCATGGCGGCGCGCTTCCGCGTCCGCCTTGCGGGAATCGCCGAGTGCGCGCGCCCGCGACGCCTTTTCCTCGTCGGTAAGCTGCTTGAGGACGACGCGGCCCTTGGTGGCAAGATCGCGTGCCGGCGGCGCGGCCGGCGCCGCGCCCGCGGGCGCCGCCTTGGCCGTAAACACCGCCGCCGCTTCGCGGGCGGCCTCGGTCGGCACCGGTGCGCTCTCTGCAGGCCGCGCTGTCGGCGGCCCGGCCACCGGGCGCTTCTTGCGTACCTCGACCGTCACGGCCTTCGAGCGGCCGTGGCTGAAGCTCTGCCGAACCTGACCGGTCTCGACCGTCTTCTTGAGCTCGAGGCGGCGCGGCCGCGCGCCGAGGCTCAAAGACTTCTTGTCTTCCGGTTCCTTGACTTCGCTCATACCAACTCCGATTCCGCCGCCCCAAGTGCTTCTGGCGGTTGCCTGAATCCGGCAAGCCGCGCGGCTTCGACCAAACAGCGGTCCGTCAGCCGACCCGGGGTCAGGGCTGCATGTATCACATTTTCCCGGCCCAGTGCCAAACTCAATTCCGCCGACGAAAAGCAGGCAATCAGCGGCAATTCACCCGCCATTCGCCGCAATTTCTGACGCCCGTCCGCGGCGCCGTCCGACGCCGCCAGCAGCGCGGCGACCCGGCCTGCGGCAAGTGCCTCGCGCACCTTCTCGAATCCGGCGACGGCCTGACCGGCGCGACGCGCCAGGCCGAGCAGGTCGAGGCCGTGCCGGGCGAGCAGCGCCGCCACCCGGTCGATCAGATCCGCGGGCACCACAACCGGCCGGCGCGCGGCGCGGGCGAAGGCCTGCCGGCGCACCGCCAGGGCCAGTATGTCCCGCGAGGCGCCGACCCAGAGGCCGCGGCCCGGCAGATCGCCGGCGATATCCGGCACCAGCATCGCCTCGGGCCCGACCACGAACCGGATCAGGCCGGCCGGCGCCTGCGCCGTCCCGCTGACGATGCAGCGCCGCTCCGCCATGCCTTCGCCGCCCCGACGGGCCGACCCGCCCGCGGCGGCCCTGGCGCGCTTGCTCAGGCCGGCGCCGCGGCACCGTCGCCGGCACTCGCCTCGTCGCCGAACCAATGGGCCCGCGCCGCCATGATGACGTCATTGGCCTCCGCCTCGCCGAGGCCGCCGTCCGGCAGCATCTCCAGCAATTCGTCCGCCGCCAGGTCGCCGAGATCATCGAGCGTCTTGACCCCGGCCTTGCCGAGGGTGACCAGCATCGCCGGCGTCAGGCCGTTGATCGCGGCGACCGCATCCTCGACCCCGAGCGCCACCCGCTCCCTGGTATATTCGGCGTTGCGCGCCTCGAGATAGTCGTTGGCGCGGCGGATCAGCTCGCCGGCCAGTTCCTCGTCGAAGCCGCCGATCGCCGCCAGCTCGTCGGCCGGCACATAGGCCACCTCTTCGACGCTGGCGAAACCCTCGGTGACCAGGAGCTGGGCGATGGTCTCGTCCACGTCAAGGCTGTCGATGAACATCTGGCTGCGCTGGCGGAACTCCGCCTGGCGCCGCTCGCTTTCCTCCTTCTCGGTCAGGATGTCGATGTCCCAGCCGGTAAGCTGCGAGGCGAGCCGCACGTTCTGGCCGCGGCGGCCGATGGCGAGCGAAAGCTGCTCGTCCGGCACCACCACTTCGATGCGGCGCGATTCCTCGTCGAGCACCACCTTGGCCACTTCCGCCGGCGCCAGGGCATTGACGATGAAGGTGGCGGGATCAGGCGACCATTGGATGATGTCGATCTTTTCGCCCTGCAGCTCGTTCACCACCGCCTGCACGCGCGAGCCGCGCATGCCGACGCAGGCGCCGACCGGATCGATGGAACTGTCGTTCGACATCACGGCGATCTTGGCTCGGCTGCCGGGATCGCGCGCCACGGCGCGGATTTCGATGATGCTGTCGTAGACCTCGGGCACTTCCTGGGCGAACAGCTTGGCCATGAAGGTCGGGTGCGTGCGCGACATGAAGATCTGCGGCCCGCGCTGTTCGCGGCGCACGTCGTAGATGTAGCTGCGCACGCGGTCGCCCTGGCGGAAGCTTTCGCGCGGCAGCAATTCGTCGCGCCGCAGCACGCCCTCGGCGCGGCCGAGGTCGACGGTGACGTTGCCGTACTCGACGCGCTTCACCAGGCCGTTGACGATTTCGCCGATGCGGTCCTTGTATTCCGTATATTGCCGCTCCCGCTCCGCCTCGCGCACCTTCTGCACGATGACCTGCTTCGCCGTCTGCGCGGCGATGCGGCCGAAATCGATCGGCGGCAGCGGCTCCAGGATGAAATCGCCGACCTGCGCATCGGGATTGCGCACCAGCGCGTCGGTGAGCGCGATCTGGGTGGCGTCGTTCTCCACCTTGTCGACCACTTCGAGCAGCCGGGCGACGCGGATCTCGCCGGTCTTGCGATCGATCTCGGCCCGGATCTCGTTCTCCACGCCATACTTCGAGCGCGCGGCCTTCTGCACCGCCTCTTCCATGGCGCCGAGCACGATGTCCTTCTCGATCGACTTCTCGCGCGCCACGGCGTCGGCGATCTGCAAGAGCTCAAGGCGGTTCAGGCTGGTTGCCGCTTCCATGACGGATGTCCTTCAGTTGCCGTGACTTTGGTTCTTGCCCTGCTTCAGGCTGGCGGCGATCAGGTCGTCGGTCAGCACCAGCTTCCCGCTGCTGATCGCGGCGAAGGGAATGCCGATCTCACCGTCCGGCAAGGCGATGCGCACCACCTGGTCGTCGAGACCGAGCAGGCGGCCGCGAAACCGCCGCTGGCCGTCGATCGGCGCCGCCGTCTCGAGCTTGGCCTCGTGCCCGGCGAAACGGACATAGTCGGCGGCCCGCACCAGCGGCCGGTCGATGCCGGGCGAGGAGACTTCGAGCGTATAGGCGCCGGTGATCGGATCCTCCACGTCCAGGATCGCCGAGATCACCCGGCTGGCCTCGCCGCAATCGTCGATGCTCATGCTGCCGTCGCCGCGCTCGGCCATCACCTGCAAGACCGGCCGCTTGCCGCCCATCAGCCGCACGCGCACCAGATCGAGCCCCATGCCGGCCAGGGCCGGGGCAATCAAATCGGCGATGCGTGCGATCGCATCCATGCACATCCATCCGGGGTCTTTCGGCCGCCATGCCGGCAATAAAAAAGTGGGCCGCTGGCCCACTCACGATCCCACCCGATCAATCGATCGAGCCAGCAATGTTGGTTTGGATATAGCCGCTCAAACCCCGGGTTTCAAGGGATATTTCTCGGACCGCGGGTCAGCGGCGGCGGAAGGCGAGATAGAGGCAGCGGCGCCCGCTGGCGAGGGCTTTTTCCTCGTAGCGCGTCGGTGCCTCGTCGCGCGGCCGCCGGCGCCAATCCGCCGGTCCTTCCGCCGGCCAGTCGAAGGCCGGATGCTGCAGCAGGTGATGCAGCATCCAGCGGCCGCATTCCATATGGTCCGTGGCGATGCGAAGCTCGGCGCCGGCGTGCGTGACGCGCGCCAGTTCGTCCAGCGTGGCGCGCGCGATGAAGCGCCGGCGATGATGCCGCGTCTTCGGCCAGGGATCGGGGAACAGCAGGTAGACGCGCTCGATGCTGCCGGTGGGCAGCGCCTCGATCAGCGGCCGCGCATCGTCGGCGTGAATGCGGACGTTGTCGAGGCCGCGCTCGCCGAGATAGCGCAGCAGCATGGAAACGCCGTTGATGAAGGGCTCGCAGCCGATGCAGCCGACATCGGCGTGGCGCGCCGCCTGGTCGGCAAGATGCTCGCCGTTGCCGAAACCGATTTCGAGCCAGAAGGCCCGCATGGGACGCGGGAACAGGCGTGCCGGATCGACCGGCCCGCCGCCGAGCGGCGGCACGGCGAAGCGCGGCAGCAGATCGTCGAGGGCGGCTTGCCGCGCCGCCTTGAGCCGGTGGCCGCCGCGGCGGCCGTAGAGTATGCGGCGATGGGCGAGGTCGGGGCCGGCCATCGCGCCGCCTCATCAGCGAGCCGGCCTGGTCAGCTCAGTGCGGACCGCAGGCTGCCGGCGAGGTCGGTGCGCTCCCAGGAGAACCCGCCGTCGGCATCGGGGGCGCGGCCGAAATGACCATAGGCGCTGGTGCGCGCATAGATCGGCTTGTTCAGGCCGAGGTGCTCGCGAATGCCGCGCGGCGAGAGGTCCATCACCTGCTGCAGCGCCCTTTCCAGCCTGCTCTCCTCGACCTGGCCGGTGCCATGCAGGTCGACATAGAGCGACAGCGGCTTGGACACGCCGATGGCATAGGAAATCTGGATCGTGCAGCGGTCGGCGAAGCCGGCGGCGACGACGTTCTTCGCCAGGTAGCGGCAGGCATAGGCGGCGGAGCGGTCGACCTTGGTCGGGTCCTTGCCGGAGAAGGCGCCGCCGCCATGCGGCGCCGCGCCGCCGTAGGTATCGACGATGATCTTGCGTCCGGTGAGGCCGGCGTCGCCGTCCGGACCGCCGATGACGAACTTGCCGGTCGGATTGACGTAGAATTCCTTCTCCGGGCACATCCAGCCCTTGGGCAGCACATTGAGCACGTGCGGGCGGACGATCTCGCGCACCGCATCCTGGTCGAGGTCGGCGCGATGCTGGGTCGATACCACGACCGAGGTGGCGCGGACCGGCTTGCCGTTTTCGTAGGCGAGCGTCACCTGGCTCTTGGCATCCGGCCCCAGGCCCGGCTCGGCGCCGGAGTGCCGCGCCTCGGCGAGCGAGCGCAGGATGTTGTGGGCGTAGTAGATCGGCGCCGGCATCAGTTCCTCGGTCTCGCGCACGGCATAGCCGAACATGATGCCCTGGTCGCCCGCGCCTTCATCCTTGTTGCCCGCCGCGTCGACGCCCTGGGCGATATCGGCCGACTGGGCATGCAGATGCACCTCGACGCTGGCCTTCTTCCAGTGGAAGCCGTCCTGCTCGTAGCCGATCTCGCGCACCGCCTGGCGCGCCACGTCGATCAGGTGGTCCTTGGTGATGGAAGCCGGGCCCCGCACCTCGCCGGCGAGCACGATAAGGTTCGTCGTCGTCAACGTCTCGCAGGCGACCCGGGCATGGGGATCCGCGGCCAGGAACGCGTCGACCACCGCGTCCGAAATACGATCGCACACCTTGTCGGGATGGCCTTCGGAGACGGACTCGCTGGTGAACAGGTAGCTCGACCGGGACACGCACATTCCTCCTTGGCCGACCGGATCAGCCGAATTTGCCGTGGGCGGACGTTACCCGGCTCGGGGTGGTCCTGGGCGGAACGGACTTTTGACCGGCTTTGCCGTCCCGGTCAAGGCATTTGCGCCGCGTCCCCGGCACGCCCGCCTCAGCTTTCGTCGGCATCGCCCGGCGCCGGCCCGGCGACCGCCTTGACCAATTCAAACAATCGCTTGCGCACCGCCGGCTCGGCGATCTTGTAGTAGGCGCGGACCAGTTCGAGGGTCTCCCGCCGGGCAAGCTGGTCCGATCCCGAAGCCTCCGCCTCGTCCCCGTCGGGGACCAGCTTCGGGGTGGTGGCCAGGTGCTCCGGCATATCGTCGAAGAAGAAGGATGGCGGCACGTCGAGGATGCGGCTGAATTCATAGAGCCGGCTGGCGCCGATGCGGTTGGCACCCTTCTCGTATTTCTGAATCTGCTGGAAGGTCAGGCCGACCGCGTCGCCGAGCTTTTCCTGGCTCATGCCCATCAGGGTGCGCCGCAGGCGAAGCCTGGCCCCCACGTGCGCATCGACGGGACTGCGCTTTTCTGCCACGACCAGACAATTCTCCAAGTGAGCCGGCGGCAATCGGGATGCGTGGCAGGTTCGGGCGCCCCTCAGCCCGGGTGCTGGGTTGGTTGAGGTTGTATGTCGCGGCCCGGCTGACGGTCAATCATAAAGCTGACCGATCGGACAATATTCGACTAGTAGTCCTGGTCGGTGCAGCCGTTTGACGGCACCACCCCAAACAAAGAATTCAAGGGTCGAAAAGAATTTCAACTAAAACATGCAGCTCGATACAGGTAATTTTTGTCGGGCCGGATTTTAACTTATGCGAGATTAAGTCATTCCCTTATCCCTCTTTGCGAGAATGGCAAGGCCGAGAGCGAGCAAGACCAGCGGCCAGACGGTCCAGTCGCCAAAGCGGGCATAGAGGGTCGGCGCGAGCGCCTTCGGCAGGGCACCGTCGATGATGCCGGCGCGACCCAGCCCC
>DATKQA010000343.1:0-7426 GCA_035523835.1 Candidatus Sulfotelmatobacter sp. | reverse complement strand
CTGCGCGCCGCCGGCGGCGCCGATCACCCAGAGCGGCGGCATCTCGCCCTCGGCGATGCCGCGCGGGAACTCGATGAACACCTGCCGGCCGTCGTCGAAGACGCGCAACGGCCGCCAAGGCGGGTTGTCGCCCTCGATCCGGTAGCGGAAGTTCAAGGTGTTGATGTCGACGCCGGTCGCGATCGGCGCCGCGGCATCGGCCTCGGCGGCCTGCCGGCGCAGCGCGATCAGCTGGTCGCCCGGATAGGCCCAGGACACCGAAGCCATGTAGGTCTTCTCGTCCGAATGCAGCTCGAGATGGTAGGTGCGGCGGTCGGTGTTGATGACGAGGTTGGTCGCGAGGTCGGGCCGGGTCGGCTTCAACAGGATGTGGACTCGGGTCGACGGCCCGACCCCGCTCTCGGTCTCACCGATGATCCAGCGCACCGTGTCGCCTGATGCGACCGGGCCGGAGCCCGCGAGCTTTTCGCCGGCTTCGAGCCCAATGTCGGTGATCTCTTCGGGCGCGGCATAGACCTGGTAGAGGGCGCCGTCGGAGAACGGGTAGACCTGGATCGCGTTGAAATAGTCGGCGCGGATCGGCTGGATGCGGGCCGCATTGTTGGCCGCTTCGACACGGTAATGCGGATCGGCCGGTTCGGGCGGCAGGTGGTATGCCCTGGGCAGCCGCTTCAGCTGGCCCGGCAGGGGCAGCGGCCTCGGCAGGGCCACGACCTGGAACGGCTTCAGCGGATTGGGCTCCAACTGCGCCTGCTGCGGGGTGTCGTCATAGGCGATATCGGGCGGCTTCCAGGTCGAGCAGGCCCCCAGAGATGCCGACAGCAGCACCAGCGCCGAGACCGGCGGAAATCGCATCAGCCGAGCTCCTTCGACCAGTTGAGGGCGTGCACGTAGACGCCGAGCGGGTTCTTGCGCAGCCGGTCGGCGTCGGTCGGCGGCGCGATGACGATGGTCAGGATGGCGCTCCAGCGCTCGGTCGCGGCGAGCGCGTCGTCGACGTAGTGGCGCTCGATCCAGGCTATGCGGAAACTGTCGGGCGAGGCGCGGATCACGCTCGACACCTCGACCGCGACCTGCCGCTTGCCGATCTCGGCAAACGGGTCGGCGCGCCGCGCGTAGTCATTGAGCGCCAAGGCGCCCTTGTCGGTGACGTAGTTGTAGGCGTCGAGCCAGTTCTGCCGCAGCACGACCGGGTCAGACGGGATGCTGCGCACCTCCTCGATGAAATGTGCCAGGTGCCAGGCGATCTCTGGGTCGGTCGGCCGGTAGTCGGCGACCGCCGGTGCCACGGCCTCGGCGCGGCCGAGCTTGTCGACCTCGACGACCCAAGGCGTCACGGTGCCGCGCATCGATTGCCAGACGAGACCGGCGGCGAGCCCGCCGGAGAGCGCCAGCATGCCGAAGAAGGCGAGCCGCCAGTTCTTCGCCTGGACGCGGGCCGAGCCGATCCGCTCGTCCCAGGCCTGGCTGGCCCGCTGGTAGGGGGTCTCGGGCTCGGGAGTGGCGCCGTAGCGCACCGAGGGCCGCTTGAACATGCGTCACTCCTCGGAGAGATCGACCGAGCTGCCGGCGCTCGGGCTGTCGCCGGAACGCAACGCGTGGCTCGTTGCCGAGGCGCCGTGCGCTGCGGTCTGACGGCGCCGCATGCGCGCGGCCCAGGCCGGCGCGCCGGAAGCCGCGTCGGGCACCGAACCGGGCGGCGCGCCGGCGCCGGCGGCCATCCCGGCATCGAAGCGTTCCTTGAAGGCAGCCGCGGCGCGCCGCAGCGGGCTGATGGCAGCGAGCGCCCCTTCCCTGGCGATATTGGCAGTACTGGCCGCAGCCCCGGTGATCGTTCCTCTCCCGGCGGCACCGGCACCGTAGGCGCCGACCGCCCCGCCGGCGACGGAAGCGCCGCCGCGCACCCCCATCGCGGCGACGCCTCCCGCCGCGCCGAACGCCACGGCGCCGGCGGCCCCCAACCCGGCAACGGCAAGACCCGTTCCCGCCACGGCACCGGCACCCAGCTGCGGCCCGCCGGCGATCAGCCCGTTGGCGATGCCCGGGCCGAAGATCGAGAGCCCGAGCAAGGAGAGGGCGGCGAGGATCATGGTCAGCGCGTTGCTGATCGTCGGCGGATTGTTCATCCCGCCGGTGAACTGCCCGAAGATCGTCGAGCCGATGCCGATGATGACGGCGAGCACCAGGATCTTGACGCCTGATGAGACGACGTTGCCGAGCACCTTCTCGGCGAGAAAGGCGGTGCGGCCAAAGAGGCCGAACGGCACCAGCACGAAACCCGTCAGGGTGGTCAGCTTGAATTCGAGGAGGCTGACGAAAAGCTGGATCGCGATCACAAAAAAGCTGATGACGACGATCACCCAGGCGATCAGCAGGATCATGATCTGGATGAAGTTCTCGAAGAACGCGACATAGCCGGTGAGGCTCGAGATCGCCGCGAGGATCGGCTTGCCGGCATCGATGCCGACCTCGGCGATCGACCCTGGCTGCAGCAGCTGCGCCTGGCTCAGGTTGCCACCGCCGGCTTCGAGGCCGAGTCCCGCGAAAGAGTTGAAGACGATCTCGGCGAGATTGTTGTAGTTGCCGATGATGAACGCGAAGACACCGATATAGAGGGTCTTCCTGACGAGGCGGATGATGATGTCCTCGTCCGGCGCGATCGCCCAGAACAGGCCGGCCAAAGTGATATCGATCGCGATCAGCACGCCGGCGAGCCAGCGCACATCACCTTGCAGCAGCCCGAACCCGGAATCGATGTACTGGGTGAAGGTTCCGAGAAAACCGTCGATGACACCGGTGCCGTTCATTGCGGCTGGCCGGGTTTGGCATTCACAACAGGCGCATCAGGTACCAGTGCACTGTCAAAGAAGCGGCGCCGGTTCTCGGCCCAGGCAGCAGCGCAAGCCGGATCGTCCCTCGCGGCCATGCCGATCGCCTCGCAATGGGCGAGTTCCCGCGCGAGTTGGTCGGTTGATGAAGCTGCAGCAATCCCGATGAGATCAGGCTGCTTCACATCCTGCTGCCGGAAATGCAGCACCGCGGCGACGATTGCCGCCGCCACGGCCGCATACCCTACGCAGCGCGAGATCGCTCCAATACCGACAATGCGCATCAATGGAACATCTCGACTGGCTGCGGCTGGTAGCCGGCGTAGCTGAGGAACTGCGACAGCTGGACCTGTGCCTGCTCGTCGTTCTCGACATTGCGGGCACCGTCGAGGCTTTGCGCCCGCGCCATTGACGCAATGACGGCAGTGAGGTCGGCGAGCTGCCGGGTCTGCAATGCAGTCAGCTGGTTGCCGGACTGAGCGGCCTGCAATGCGCCGGTTGCCGACTGGCTCGACGAGATCAGCGCATCAATCTGGGTGCGGGTCGTGTCAAGGTTCTGCACGGCGCCGGCCTGCACCTGCATCGCCTGCTGAAAGCCGTTGAGCGCGTTCTGCCATCGGGTCTGCGCGTCGGTGACGAGCTGCGTTGCCGAGGTCGAAGCCGGGTAGCTCTGCGGGTAGGTGGTCGCGAAGGCCTGGTTGATGGCGGTGACGCTGTAGGCGATGTTCTGCGCCTGCGCCAGCAGCTGCTCCGTCTGTGCAATCGACTGTTCGAGCTGTTGCAGTGCCGAAAAGGGCAGGCTCGCGAGATTGCGCGCCTGGTTGATCAGCATCTGCGCCTGGTTTTCCAGGCTCTGGATCTCGTTGTTGACCTGCTGCAGCTCGCGCGCCGCGGTCAGGACGTTTTGCGCAAAATTGTGCGGGTCGAAGACGATCCAGTCGGCCCGCACCGATACCGTCGGCACGGCGAGCAGCGCCCATGCCGCGCCGGCAGCCAGCGCTCGGCCGAGACGGCGGTTCATGCCGCCGCCTCCTTCTCGGTCAGCATGTCGGCTGCCCAGCCGAGATCCCTGTGGCGCAGCCACGCCGCCGCGAAGCCGTCGCGACCGCTTGCCGACAGCACCTCGGCGATCGCCGCCTGGTCGGTCTTCGACGAGGCGGCGGTGAAGGCGAGTGCGACATCCGAAAGACCGAGCTCGAAGAGCCGGTTGCCGCGCCGCGACTGGCAGTAGTAGTCACGCTTCGGCGTGGCGCGGGAGAGGATCTCGATCTGCCGGTCGTTGAGCCCGAAGCGGCGGTAGATCGCCGCGATCTGCGGTTCGAGGGCGCGCTCGTTCGGCAGCAGCAGCCGCGTCGGGCAGCTCTCGATGATCGCAGGTGCTACGGCGCTGCCGTCAATGTCGGCGAGCGACTGCGTCGCAAAGACGACGCTCGTATTCTTCTTGCGCAGGGTCTTGAGCCACTCGCGCAGCTGACCCGAAAAGCCGCGGTCGTCGAGAGCGAGCCAACCCTCGTCGATGATCAGCAAGGTCGGGCGGCCGTCGAAGCGGTCCTCGATGCGGTGAAACAGGTAGGAGAGAACCGCGGCGGCGGCACCCGACCCGATCAGCCCTTCGGTCTCGAAGGCCTGCACCTCGGCCTCGCCGAGCCGCTCGGTCTCGGCGTCTAGCAGCCGGCCCCAGGGCCCGGCGACGGTGTAGGGTTGCAACGCTTGCTTCAGGGCGTTCGACTGCAAGAGCACGGCGAGCCCCGTGAGGGTTCGTTCGGCGGGCGGCGCCGACGCCAGCGAGGTCAATGCCGACCAGACATGCTCCTTGAGCTCCGGGGTGACCGTGACGGCCTCGCGTGCCAAAAGCATCGCGACCCATTCCGCCGCCCAGGCGCGCTCGCCGGCATCATCGATCCTCGCCAGCGGCTGCAAGGCAACCGGCTCGGCGACGTCGTCGACGAGCGCGCCCCCGAGGTCGTGCCAGTCGCCGCCCATCGCCAGCGCCGCCGCGCGGATGCTGCCGCCGAAATCGAATGCGAAAACTTGCGCCCCGTCATAGCGGCGGAACTGCAGCGCCATCAGCGCCAGCAGCACGCTCTTGCCTGCGCCGGTCGGGCCGACGACCAGCGTGTGGCCGACATCGCCGACATGCAGTGCGAAGCGGAACGGCGTCGAGCCCTCGGTGCGGGCGAAAAAGAGCGGCGGCGCCGTAAAATGTTCGTCTCGTTTGGAGCCCGCCCAGACCGCCGAGAACGGCATCATGTGCGCGAGGTTCAGGGTCGACACCGGCGGCTGGCGGATATTGGCGTAAACATGACCGGGGAGACTGCCGAACCAGGCTTCGAGCGCGTTGACGGTCTCGCGCATGCAGGTGAAGTCGCGGCCCTGGATCGTCTTCTCGACGAGCCGCAGCCGCTCGTCGGCGACCCGGAAATCCTCGTTCCAGACCGTGACCGTGGCGCTGACATAGGCCTCGCCGACGAGGTCGGAACCGAGCTCCTGCAACGCCGCATCGGCGTCGAGCGCCTTGTTGGCGGCGTCGCTGTCGAGCAGCACCGACGCCTCGTTGGTCATCACCTCCTTGAGGATCGCCATGATCGACTTGCGCTTGGCGAACCATTGCCGGCGGATGCGTGCCAGCACCTTTGTCGCATCGGTCTTGTCGAGGCAGATCGCGCGCGTCGACCAGCGATACGGGAAGGCGAGCCGGTTGAGGTCGTCGAGCAGGCCCGGCCAGGTCTGCGACGGGAAGCCCATCACCGTGAGCGTGCGCAGGTAGGCGCGGCCGAGCCGCGGTTCGAGCCCGCCCGCCACCTCCTCGTCGGCGAGGATCGCGTCGAGATGCATCGGTGTCTCCGGCATGCGCACGCGCTGCTGCCGGGTCGAGATGCAGGAATGCAGGTAAGTCAGGGTGTCCGCGTCATCGAGCCGCTCGGCCTCGGGCATGAAGCCCTCGATAAGCGCCAGCACCCGGTCGCTGCGGTCGACAAAGCCGGCAAGCGCGGCGCGCCAATCCGCACCTTCTTCTTGCGTGCGTCCTTCGTAGAGCCAGGCCTCGGCGCGGGCCGCGTCGTCGGCCGGCGGCAGCCACAGCAGGGTCAGGAAATACCGGCTCTCGAAATGCGCCCCCTCCTCCTCGAACTGCGCGCGGCGCTCGGCATCGACGAGGCGCGAGGCAGCGTCCGGAAAACGGCTCTCCGGATAGCGGTTTGCCGGCACCCGCTGCGCCTCGATGAAGATCGCCCAGCCGGAGCCGAGCCGCCGCAGCGCGTTGTTGAGCCGCGCCGTCGTCGCCACCAGCTCAGCGGGCGTCGCCGAGTCGAGATCGGGGCCGCGGAACCGCGCCGTGCGCTGGAACGAGCCGTCCTTGTTGAGGACGATGCCGGGTGCCACGAGCGCCGCCCAGGGCAGGAAATCGGCAAGGCACTGCGAACGGCGGCGGTATTCCGCGAGGTTCATCATCGCCGGCCTCAGGCCGCCAGGTGTTGCGGGTAGCGCAGGTGCCGGCGCACGACCTCGACAAAGGCCGGGTCGCGCTTGGCCGCCCAGACCGCCGCGAGGTGGCCGACGAGCCACAGCGCGCCGCCGGCGATCCACAGGCGCAGCCCGAGGCCGATCGCGGCCGCCAGGGTGCCGTTGACGATCGCGACGGCGCGGGGTGCGCCGCCCAAGAGGATCGGCTCGGTCAAGGCCCGGTGGACCGGCGCGTAGAAGCCGGCGACGGGCTCGTCGTGCTCCATCAAACGAGCGCCCCGCCGCCGAACTGGAAGAACGACAAGAAGAACGAACTCGCGGCGAAGGCGATCGATAGCCCGAACACGATCTGGATCAGCCGGCGGAAGCCACCCGAGGTCTCGCCGAAGGCCAGGGTCAGGCCGGTGATGACGATGATGATGACCGAGATGACCTTGGCGACCGGCCCCTGCACCGATTGCAGGATCTGGTTGAGCGGCTGCTCCCAGGGCATGTTCGAGCCGGCGGCGAAAGCCGGCGCTGCGGCGAGCGACAGAAGGAGAAAGACCGACGTGCCGGCGAAGCGGCGGTGCAGATATTGCCGCGGCATTATGCTTCTCCTGCCGGCACGAGGAGGTAATCGCCGTTCGGGCCGAGGTCCCTGACGACGGCGAGCTCGGCGAGCCGACGCGCCGTGCCGCGGCCGGCCAGCACCGCAATCAGGTCGATGGTCTCGGCGATCAAGGCTCGCGGCACAGTGACGACAGCTTCCTGGATCAGCTGTTCGAGCCGGCGGAGCGCGCCGATCGCCGATCCCGCATGCAACGTGCCGACACCGCCGGGATGCCCGGTGCCCCAGGCCTTCAACAGGTCGAGCGCCTCGGCGCCGCGCACCTCGCCGATCGGGATGCGGTCCGGCCGCAGTCGGAGCGACGAGCGGACAAGGTCGGAGAGCGACGCGGCGCCGTCCTTGGTGCGCAATGCGACCAGGTTGGGCGCCGCGCACTGCAGTTCGCGCGTGTCCTCGATCAGGACGATCCGGTCGCCGGTCGTCGCGATCTCGGCCAAGAGTGCATTGACCAGCGTGGTCTTGCCTGTCGAGGTGCCGCCGGCGACCAGCACGTTCTTCCGTTCCCGAACTGCCCGGCGGAGCAACT
>DATKQA010000342.1:0-4132 GCA_035523835.1 Candidatus Sulfotelmatobacter sp. | reverse complement strand
CGGCCTGTTGATGATCGAGGCGACCGGCGTCGCGCCGGAAGGGCGCATCACGCTCAACTGCCTCGGCCTCTATTCCGACGCGAACGAAGTGGCGCTCAAGCGCGTGCTCGCCGGCTGCCGCCAATATGGCAAGACGCCGATCGGCATTCAGCTTGCCCATGCCGGGCGCAAGGCCTCGACCCACGTGCCGTGGAAGGGCAGCCAGGCGCTGAAGCCGGAAGAGGGCGCCTATGCCACGGTATCGTCGTCGGCGGTGCCCTTCGCCGAGGGCTGGCATACGCCGAGTGCGCTCGACCGTGCCGGCCTGGCGCGCGTGCGCGACGATTTCGTTGCCGCGACCCGGCGTGCCGACCGCCTCGGCATCGACCTGGTCGAGCTGCATGCGGCACACGGCTATCTCATGCAGCAGTTCCTGTCGCCCTTGGTCAACCGGCGCAGCGACGAGTACGGCGGCTCGCTCGCCAACCGCATGCGCTTTCCGCTCGAAGTCTTCGTCGCGGTGCGCGCCGCCTGGCCGGCCGGCAAGCCGCTCGGCGCGCGCATCAACGGCACCGATTGGGTCGACGGCGGCTGGAGCATCGAGGATGCGGTGGTCTTCGCCCGCGCGCTCAAGGAGAAGGGCGCCGACTATGTCTGCGTCTCCGGCGGCGCCACCGTCGGCACGGCGAAAATCCCGATCGGACCCGGCTACATGGTGCCGCTGGCGCAGCGGGTGAAGCGCGAGACCGGCCTCGCCACCCGCGCCGTCGGCATGATCGTCACCCCGGCGCAGGCCGAGGCGGTGGTGGCGCAGGGACAGGCCGACATGGTGGCGCTGGCCCGCGCCATGCTGGACGATCCGCGCTGGGCCTGGCACGCGGCCGAGGCGCTCGGCGCCCGCACCGCCTATCCGCCGCAATACGAGCGCACGCGGGCCGAACTGTGGCCCGGCGCCCGGCTGGCGCGGCCGGAAGTGGCGGCGCAGGCGGCGGGGTGACATCGGCCGCGGCAACCCTTATCTAAAGGCGGTGCCGAACCCGGGAGCGACGATGAACGACGCGGCCCCCGCCAGCCAGCGCGACCTTCCGCGCGACGTGAGCCAGGTTTCGGCCTGGCTGATCGAGAGCGGCCTGCGCAGCCTGCCGGTCGGCGAGCTGCTGGACGGCTTCTGTCAGCGTTTGAACCAGGTCGGCGTCCAGGTCAAGCGTGCCTTTCTCGGCATGAATACGCTGCATCCGATGATCCGCGCCCATGCCATGGAATGGGAGTTCAGACAGGGCACCGGGCCCGGCTTCAACTTCAACCACGCCGACGTCGACGATCCCGTGTGGCAGACCAGTCCCTTCGCGCCCATGCTGCGCGAGGGCATCGGCGAGCGGCGACAGTTGCTGACGGTTTCCGAGGCTGAGCTGTCGTCGCCGATCCTCAGGGAGCTGAAGGGCGAAGGGATGAGCGAATGGCTCGGCTGCGTCTTCAGCTTCGGCGCCCGCGACATCCGCATCCACGGCGAGCGGACGGCGCGGGACGCCGACCAGCTCGGCGTCATCTTCTCCTTTGTGACCGATCGTCCGGGCGGCTTCGGCAATGCCGACATCGAGATCCTGCACGGCCTGCTGCCGCTCTTCGCACTCGGCGTGAAGGCGACCACCATGCGCTCGGTCGGGCGCGGCTTGTTGTCGACCTATCTCGGCCAGGACCCGGCCGACCGCGTGCTGCACGGCACCATCTTTCGCGGCGACGTCGAGCGCGTCGACGCGGTGCTGTTCTATGCCGATCTCCGCGGCTTCACGCACCTGGCCGACGTCATGTCCGGCAAGGACCTGGTGAGCATGCTCGACGATTATTTCGACTGCATGGCGCGGCCGGTGGTCAGCCGCGGCGGCGAGATCCTGAAATTCATGGGCGACGGCCTGCTCGCCACCTTCGGCATCGGCGGGACCTCGCGCGCCGAGGCCTGCCGGCTGGCGCTCGACGCGGCGAACGAGGCCCTGGCGACGGTCGCAACCCTGAACGCGGCGCGCGCGGCGGCCGGCACGCCCTTCGCCGGGCTCGACCTGGCGCTGCACATCGGCGAACTGCTGTATGGCAATGTCGGGACCGACGCGCGGCTCGATTTCACCGTGATCGGCCCGGCGGTGAACGAGGCGTCGCGCATCGAGCTTCTGTGCAAGTCGCTCGGCTACAATCTGCTGATCTCGGAGCGCTTTGCCGCGGCGGCCGGCGACAGCCGGCGGCGTCTCTCCTCGGTCGGCCGGCACCGGCTTCGCGGCGTGCGCGAGGATACCGAGCTCTTCACCCTGGCGCCGGCCGGCTGAGCCGGCGGCTGCTTTCTATTCCGCAGCGCCGAGCGCGGCGAGCTTCATCCGGGCGCGCTTCTCTTCGTACATGGCGCGATCGGCGCGGCGCAGGAGGTCGGCGGCCTCCGTCTCGCGGCCGTAGGCGGCGATGCCGAAGCTCGCGGCGACGGCAATGATCAGGCTGCCGTGGCGCAGCGGCGTTTCGTCGATCAGGCGCTGCAGCCGGCGGGCCCGCATGGCGCCCTGCGAGGCGCTGGCGCGCGCCAGGACGAGCGCGAACTCGTCGCCATGCAGGCGGGCGACGAAGTCTGACAGGCGGAGGTTCTCCGACAGGATGCGCGCCACATGGCGCAGCGCGGCATCGCCGGTGTCGTGGCCGTGCCGGTCGTTGATCTCCTTGAAATTGTCGAGGTCGACATAGGCCATGACGCCGGTCTCGCCGTGGCGCTGGGCGATCGCCAGCGTGCGGCGCAGATAGTCCTGGAAGCCGCGGCGGTTGGGCAGGCCGGTCAATTCGTCGGTCTGCGACATCCATTCGAGCTGGGCGATGCGCTGCCTCTGCTCGGCGAGCTGCTGTTCGGCATTGGCGGCGAAGGCCAGCACCTTCTCGATCAGGGCCAGGCGGTCGGCATCGACGGGGATGGCGCGGAAGCTGCGCATGAGCCGGTCGCCGATGTCGCTGACGAACGGATTGAGCTCCGGCGTGAGCTCGTGCGCCATGGCGAGGGGTGGACTCATCGGCTTGCTCCCTACATCGGCCGGTCGCCCTTGCGGAATTCCGGCGAGAGCGAAACTGCAACCGCTGTGCCATGTGAAAAAGCGCGGAAATCCGCGACTTTTTCTTGGGCAACCCGGCAAATTCTGCCGCCGCCGCCGTCATTTGGCAATTTATTCCCCTCGCCGCGGAGTCCTCGGCGGTCAGGTCAGGGCGTTCGGCACCGGGCGACCGGCGAAGAAGGCGTCCAGATTGTCGAGGGCGCAGAAACCCATGGCATCGCGCGTCTCGACTGTGGCGCTGCCGAGATGCGGCATGAAGAAGACATTGTCCAGGCTGCGATAGCCGGGATGCACCTTGGGTTCGCCGGCGAAGACGTCGAGGCCGGCGGCGAACAGCTTGCCGGAGCGGAGCGCCGCGATCAGCGCCTCGTCGTCGACCAGGTCGCCGCGGCCGGTGTTGACCACCACCGCCTGGTCCGGCAGCAGGCGGATGCGTTCGGCGTCGAGGAACTTGCGGGTATCCGGCGTCGAGGGCGCATGCAGCGACAGGAACTGGCTGACGGCGAGCAGCGATTGCGGATCGGCGTGGTAGACCGCGCCGGCCTCGCGCTCGGGCGGCAGGCGGGTGCGGTTGTGGTAGTGGATGCTCATGCCGAAGCCGCGCGCGCGGCGCGCCACCGCCTGGCCGATGCGGCCCATGCCGAAGATGCCGAGGCGCTTGCCGGTGAGCTGCAGGCCGAGCAGCATCAGCGCGTGCCAGCCGCCCCAGCGGTCCTGCCGCACCGTGGCATTGCCCTCGTAGGCGCGCCGCGAGGCGGCGAGCAGCAGCAGCATGGCCATGTCGGCGGTGGCGTCGTTCAGCACGTCCGGCGTGTTGCTGACGGTGATGCCGCGGGCCCGCGCCGCCCGGACATCGATATGCTCGTAGCCGACCGAGAAGGTGGCGATCATTTTCACGCTGGCCGGCAGGCGCTCGATCATGCCGGCGGTCATCTGCTCGCTGGAGCAGATCAGCAGGCCGTCGCAGCCGGCGGCCAAGGCCGGGATGGCGTCGCCGAGCAGCCGGTCGTCGGGATTGGTGCGCGCCTCGAAGTCGCGCTCGGCCCGCGCGGTCACCGCCGGCGGCAGGCGGCGGGTCA
>DATKQA010000341.1:0-5994 GCA_035523835.1 Candidatus Sulfotelmatobacter sp. | reverse complement strand
GCGACGCCAACACTTCCTTCGCGTTTCTGCATCCGATTGCGCCGCACTACTCGACCCTGCTCAAATTCGACGCGGCCAATTATCCGCAGATCATTGGCGATCTCGCCGAATCCTGGACCGCCTCGCCGGACAAGCGCACCTACACCTTCAAGCTCCGACGCAACGTCCTCTTCCACGACGGCACACATTTGACTTCGGCCGATGTGAAGGCGAGCTATGAGCGCATCGTTCATCCGCCGCCGGGCGTGATCTCGGCGCGGCAGGTCGATTACGCCTCGATCGACAGCATCGATACGCCCGACGCATATACCATCGTCTTCCACCTCCGCTGGCCCGAGGCGGCGATGCTCGCCAATTTCGCCTCGCCCTGGAACTGCATCTACAGCGCCGCGCGGCTGAAGGAAGATCCGCTCTATCCCAAGACCCATATCATGGGCACGGGCCCCTTCACCTTCGTCGAGGATGTGAAGGGCAAGCACTGGATCGGCAAGCGCTGGGACCATTATTTCCTGCCCGGCCGGCCCTATCTCGACGGCTACGAGGCGGATTTCATGACCGGCGCCCCGGTGGTGGAGGGCATGAAGAACGGCAGCCTGATGGCAAGCTTCCGCAGCTTCACCCCGGTGGAGCGCGACGCGCTGAGCAAGGCGCTCGGCGACCGCATCACGGTGAGCGAAAGCCCCTGGCTGATCGATCTTCTGCTGGTGTTCAACACCAGGCGCCAGCCGTTCGACGATGCCCGCGTGCGCCGCGCGCTGTCGCTCGCCATCGACCGCTGGCAGATGGCGGAAACGCTCGGCGGCACCACCTTCCTGAAATTCGTCGGCGGCCTCATGCGGCCGGGCTCCGCCATGGCGACGCCGGAGGCGGAGCTGGTGCAGATCCCGGGCTTCTCCCGCGATATCGCGGCTTCGCGCACCGAGGCTCGACGGCTCCTCGCTGCCGCCGGCATCCACCATCTCAGCCTCACGCTCACCAATCGCGATATTCCCATGCCCTATGGCCCCGGCGCCGAAGCCATGATCGCCGCCTGGCGCGAGATCGGCGTCACCGTCACCCAGGAGAAGCTGAATACCAAGGATTGGCAGGCGGCGCTGGAAGGCGGCCGTTTCACCGTGGCACTGGATTTCGGCGGCGACTATTTCGACGATCCGACGCTCCAGCTCACCAAATACGTCTCGCGCGACCTGTCGCCGGCCAACTACAGCAATTCATCCGACACGCTGCTGGATGCCCTGTTCGTCGGCCAGGCGCTGACCACCGATCCCCGCCAGCGGGCGAAGATCGTGCGCGACTTCGAGCGGCATGCGCTGAGCGAGGCCTATACGGTGCCGATCCTGTGGTGGAACCGCATCGTCATCACGGCGGCCAGCGTGCGGGGCTGGAACATGACGCCAAGCCACTATATCGGCCAGGACTTGACCGACGTCTGGCTCGACCGATAGCCGGAAAAGCACAGGCCCGCTGACTCTTAATCAGCGGGCCTGGATGGCGAATCTGGTGGGCACACAAGGATTCGAACCTTGGACCCGCTGATTAAGAGTCAGCTGCTCTACCAACTGAGCTATGTGCCCAAGAGGCCGCGTTGTAGCAAACGGCCCGCGCCTTGTCACGGCCTTTGTCGGCCGGAAAAATCCCTTACAGGCCAGCGGTTTCCGGCCGCCGCGGGATCTGCACGTCGCGGTGGATATAGACGCTCATCAGCAGGCCGAAGCCGAACAGCAGCGTGAGCATGGCGGTACCGCCGTAGGAGACCAGCGGCAGCGGCACGCCGACCACCGGCACCAGGCCGGTGACCATGGCGATATTGATGAAGACGTAGAGGAAGAACATGCCGGTCATACCGAGCCCCACCAGCCGGCCGAACTGGTTGCGCGAGCGCAGCCCGATACCGAAGCCGTAGGCGAAGATCAGGACATAGAGGCCGAGCAGGACCAGGCCGCCGACCATGCCGAACTCCTCGGCGAGCGTGGTGAAGATGAAGTCGGTCTGTTTTTCCGGCAGAAAGTTCAGGTGGCTCTGGGTGCCGAGCATGAAGCCCTTGCCGAACAGGCCGCCGGAGCCGAGCGCGATCTTCGATTGCAGGATGTGGTAGCCGGAGCCGAGCGGATCGTTCTCCGGATTGAGGAAGGTGAGCAGCCGCTCCTTCTGATAGTCGCGCAGGAATTTCCAGGCGACCGGCAGCACGCCGAGCGCCCCGGCGATGGCGACGGCGAACATCCAGATGCGCACGCCAGCCAGGAGAAACATGATGGCGCTGCCGAGCAGCAGCAGCAGCGCCGTGCCGAGGTCGGGCTGCTTCAGGACCAGGCCGGCCGGTGCCAGCACCATGATGATGGGTACGATCAGCCAGCGGATCTTGCCGACGTCCTCGATGCTCAAGCCGTGAAAATAGCGGGCCAGCGCCAGCACGATGGCGATCTTCATGATCTCCGACGGCTGCAGGTTGAGCGGACCGAGATCGATCCAGCGCTTGGCGCCCATGCCGATATGGCCGGCGACGTCGACGACGACGAGCAGCACCAGCGCCACGGCGTAAAGGTGATAGGCGTATTTCAGCCAGACGCGGATATCGACCAGCGCCACCGCGAACATGATGGCGATGCCGATGGCAAAGCGCATCATCTGTTTCGCCGCCCAGGGTTCCAGATGGCCGCTGGCGACCGAATAGAGCATCAGGAAGCCGATCGACGAGGTCGCGGTGATCAGCAGCACCAGGCCCCAGTTCAGGTCCCACAGCTTCTGGCCGACCGTGAGCTGCACGTCGCGGCGGCCGAACAGGCTCTCGCTCATCCGCCCGCCTTCGGTGTCGACGCCTCGGCCACCTGTTCGCGCTCGGCCCGGCGCGCCGGATCGAGCTGCTGGCACTTCAGCATGATGTCATGCGCAGCGGCAGCAGCAAATGAACTGTAGCCGGCATGCTCGATCACGACGCAGGCGGCATAGCGCGGATTGCCGACCGGCGCGAAGCAGACGAACAGGCCGTTGTCGCGCTCATCCCAGGGAATGGCGTTCTGCTTCACCTCGCCCTTGTCGCGTTCGTGCTTGGCGATGTGGCGCGCCTGCGCCGTGCCCGTCTTGCCGGCCATGGCGAAGCCCGGTTCCTTGATGCGGGCGTTGAAGGCGGTGCCGCCGACCTCGTTCGCCGCCATGTTCATGCCCGACTGCACGAGCTGCACCACGGAAAGCGGCACGTTGAGCGAGGTCAGCGACGCGGCCTCCGCGTTGATGCTCGCCGCACCCTCGCGCATGATGCCGCTCTTGCGGACCAGATGCGGCGTGACCTGGCGACCGCCATTGGCCAGCCGGGCCGCCATGGTGGCAAGCTGCATCGGTGTCGCCGCCACGTAGCCCTGGCCGATGCCGGCGACCACCGTGTCGCCCGGCGCCCAGGATTCGTGATAGGTCGCTTTCTTCCAGGCCTGGGTCGGAATAAGGCCGCCGCGCTCGTTCGGCAGGTCGACACCGGTCGGCTTGCCCAGGCTGAACTGGTTCGCCACCGCGGCGATGGCATCGATGCCGGTGCGCCGCGCCACGTCGTAGAAGAAGACGTCGCAGGACTGCTGAATGGCGCGCAGCAGTCCGATATTGCCGTGGCCGCCCTTCTTCCAGCAATGGAAGGTGGCGTTGCCAAGCGTCATCTGGCCGGAACAGCTCACGTGATGATCGGGCGTGATGGCGCCGCTGGAAAGCCCGGCCGTCGCCACCATCAGCTTGAAAGTGGAGC
Source organism: Candidatus Sulfotelmatobacter sp. (assembly GCA_035523835.1). Taxonomy (GTDB): domain Bacteria; phylum Pseudomonadota; class Alphaproteobacteria; order Ferrovibrionales; family Ferrovibrionaceae; genus DASQHM01. The sequence goes on along the minus strand of DATKQA010000341.1, from coordinate 2,267 downwards.
CGGGCGCATAAGTGCCGGAGATTACCTTGTTGGTCAGCGGGTGCAGCTTGTCGCCGCTCAACTGTCTCCAATATTCCGGCGTCACGCCGACGTTGAAGGCATTGGGATCGAAGGACGGCACCGACACCATGGCGAAGACTTCGCCGGTCAGCACATCGAGCACGACCGCCGCGGCGGAGCTCTCCTTTGGCAGGTCACCGGTGGCGGTTTCGTGCGCTTTTTCCCGCACCTGCTGCTCGATGGAAAGCTCCTGGGCCAGGCGCTCGGCCGTGAACTTCTGCAGTTCCGCGTCGATGGTGAGCACCAGGTCGTCGCCCGGCACGCCGTCCTGGCGCGCCAGCTCGCGGATCACCCGGCCGACGGAATTCACCTCGACCCGACTGTCGCCCGCCTTGCCGCGGAGCGTGTCCTCGTTGACTTTCTCCAGCCCGCTCTTGCCGATGCGAAAGCCCGGCAGGTCGAGCAGGGGATCGTCGCTGTCGTCGACGTCCTGCTCGGAAACCGCCGCGACATAGCCGACGACATGGGCCAACTCCTCGCCGAAGGGATAGTCGCGGGTTTCGCCGACATCGAGCTGCACGCCCGGCAGATAGGGGCTTTGCAGGTTGACGCGGGCGAAATCCTCCCAGCTCAGGTTCTCGGCGATGCTGACCGGCACGAATTTCCGCCGCCGCTCGATCTCCTTGAGAATGCGCTGGCGCTGGCCGTCGTCGATCGGAATCAGCTCGGCGAGCTTGGCGAGCGTGCGCTGCACGTTCTCGGCCTGCTCGGGCACCAGCAGCACGCGGTAGTTCTGCCGGTTGCTCGCAAGCTCGGTGCCGTAGCGATCGAGGATGCGGCCGCGCCGCGGCGCGATCAGGCGAAGGCTGATCCGGTTGTCATCGGATAGGACGGCATATTCGTCGGACTCCACGACCTGCAGGTAATAGAGCCGCCCGACCAGCGTCGCCAGCAGGGCCAACTGGCCGCCGCCGAGCAGGATGCTCCGGCGGGTGAAGGTCTTGTAGCGTGTGGTGTCGCGCCGTTCCATGGGCGTGATCCCGACTAAATCAACGCGTCAGTTGCTGCGCAGCAGCCGCGTCTCGGTGCGACTGAAGAGCCAGGTCAAGGGCGGGTAGAGCGCCACCGTCAGCACGAGCTGCGCCGCCACCGGACGCGGATCGAACCAGCTCAGATAGTAGAGGCAGGCCAGCACCCAGGCGATGGTCACCGCACCGGCGGCAACGAACATGAAGCCCCACCAGCCGACCAGAAACGGCTTCGACAGGAACACGCGGCGCTGCGAGACGCAAAGTCCATGCACCAGGAGCAGCACCAGCGCCATGAGGCCGAGCGGACCGCCGGAAACCAGGTCCTGCGCCAGCCCGATCAGAAAGACCGCCGGCGCCGGCATGAGGTCGGCCCGGTAGATACTCCAATAATAGACCGACATCATCGCCATCAGCGGGGAGATGCTGGCGAAATACGGCAGGCCGAGCGGCACCGCGGATACCACCACCAGGAGCAGCGTCAGAATCGTCGGCGTCAGCCCGAGCAGCAAGCGCAAGAGGCGCGACCGCAGGGTCGGCACCATCAGTGGCCGCCGAAGTGATCGGCTGACGGTGTCGGCTTGTCAGTCGGCGGCGGAAAGCTGTAGCGCACCAGGCTGACGACATCGAGCCGGTTCCAATTGACGAAGGGCTGCGCGCGAATGACGCCGCCGTCGATCGAGGTGATCTGGCCGATGGCAAGGCCGGGCGGCAGGAAGCCGCCGTCGCCCGAGGTGATGATGCGGTCGCCGACCTGGACCTGGGCGGTCGGCGGCAGATATTCGATGCGCGGCCTGTCGGTATTGTCGCCGGCGATGATGCCGCGATAGTGCGAACTCTCGACCGTGATCGGAATGCGCGAGTTCAGATCGGTCAGCAGCAGGACGCGGGCGGACCGTTGCCCGACTTCGATGACGCGACCGACCAAGCCCAGGTCGTTCACCACCGCCTGGCCTTTTTCGACGCCGTCGCGCGAGCCAGCGTCGATCAGCATGGTGCGCACGAAGGCGCTCGCGGAATCGCCGACCACGTGGGCCGAGATGAAGGTGGCGACCGGGCCGTCGGTCATCTTCAGCAGGCGGCGGAAGCTGGCGTTGTCGCGCTCGTAGCGGCGGGCCACGTCCTGCCATTCCAGGAGGCGGGCGTTCTCCTGGCGCAGCCGCGCGTTCTCGCTGCGGAGATTGAGCAGTTCGTTGGCCTCGACGATGACGCTGTGCACGGCGGCGACGGGCTGGCGCA
>DATKQA010000340.1:0-12407 GCA_035523835.1 Candidatus Sulfotelmatobacter sp. | reverse complement strand
GCCCCAGAAGCGGTCGCTATTGCCGTGCACGCCGAAGGCCGAGCGCGCATCGCCGGCCGCGATGCTGTTCGCCACGTCGACGATCGCCGGCCGCTCCAGGAACAGGATATTGTTCGAGCTCATCGACTCGCTGAGGGTATGCGGCGTGTCGAGATAGCCGAGATCGAAGGAGACCGGCCGCAAGCCGTTGTAGCTGATGTAGGCGTGATTGAGCCCGGAGGCGATCGGCTTGGTCTCGGTGGAATTGACGGTGTCGGTCGTGCCGCCGAAATCATAGGTCAGTTCGTACTTCCAGTCGCCGGCGAAGCGGCCGAGGATGCCGATGCGGGCGCGGCGGGCATTGACGCCGTTGTTGAGCGCGGTCGGGTCTCCGTTGGCGCCCGGCGTGCCCGGCCGATAGCGCAGATAGTTCGCCGCGTCGAAGTGCAGCCGCGTGGTCAGTTCGATGCTGTTGCGCCCGTCGGCGCTCATCCAGCCCGGGCGGTTGTTCTTCGATAGCGTGATTTTCGGTCCGCTCGCCGCGGCAGCCGCCTGCGCATTGGCGTTCGCCTGCGCTTGTGCTTGCGTTTGCGCCTGCTTCATGTCCGCTTGCGACTGCTGCAATTGCGTCTGGTTGGCCGTCACCTGGTTCTTCAGCGCCTGCAATTGCTGCTGCAAGGCCTGAATCTGTTGCTGCAAGGCGTCGATCTGGCTGCCGACCTGTGCGTTGCTTTGCGCCGACGCCGCGTGCGCCGCCAATACCGCCGTGCCGAACACGGCCGAAAATACCAGACCCTGTTTCGCTGACATCGCGCCCATCCCTGACAACTGTCGAACGGCAGGGATACTGGCAAGCGCGCATTGCACTCCCGTGATGGAACCGTGCCCGTTTTATGAAGTGAGCGGCGTGCATACGCGGTCGTGAAGATGGCGGGAGACGACGCGCCGCCATGCGCGCCGCTGCGATGTCAGCGATCAGAGTGCCGAAAGATAGTGCAGGCTGAAGAGCTGCTGCGCATCGCTCCACACCCGCTGCGGGCGATAGCCGGCCGCGCGCGCCAGATCGCGGAACTCGTCGATCGTGTACTTGTAGGAATCTTCCGTGTGAATGCGCTCGCCCGCCGCGAAGCGCACGGACCGGCCGGCAGCGTGCACGACCTGCTCGCGCCGGCTCTCGATATAGATGACGATGCGGCCCTCCGCCGCGTCCCAATTGGCGACGTGGGCGAAGGCGGCAAGATCGAAATCGCCGGCAAGTTCGCGGTTGATGCGCGCCAGCAGGTTGAGATTGAACGCGGCAGTGACGCCGGCCGCATCGTTGTAGGCGGCATGCAGCAGGCCGGCGTCCTTCTTCAGGTCGACGCCGACCAGCATGCCGCCGCCGCTCAGTCGGTCGCGCCAGGAGACGAGGAAGGCCTCGGCCTCCGCCGGCTTGAAGTTGCCGATGGTAGAGCCGGGAAAGAACCCGACGCGCCGGCCCGGTCCCGGCGGCGGCAGCGGCACGGTGCGTGTGTAGTCGCCGCAGATCGCCATGATCTCGAGTTCGCCGTAGTCGCGCGCCAGGGCCTCGGCGGCGGCGCGCAGATGCTGGCGCGAGACATCGATCGGCACGTACATCTGCGGCCGGTCGAGCGCGTCGAGCAGGATGCGCGACTTCCGGCTGGCGCCGCTGCCGAACTCGACGATCTGCGCGCCGGGGCCGATCGTGGCGGCGATCTCGCCGCCAAAGTGACGCAGCAATCGCATCTCGGTGCGGGTCGGATAATATTCCGGCAGCTCGCAGATCTGGTCGAACAGCGCCGAACCGCGCGCGTCATAGAGGAACTTGCAGGGAATGTGCTTCGCCGGCGCCGTCAGCCCGTCGAGCACGGCGTCGCGAAACTTCTCCTCCACGTGACCAAGGTCGTGGAAGGCGATGGTACCGGGAACCCTCATGCGTCGTGCGCCAGGCGAACGCCGCTGAACTGCCAGCGGGCGGTCGGGTAGAAGAAGTTGCGATAGGTCGCCCGCACGTGCCCGTCCGGCGTGGCGCAGGACCCGCCGCGCAGGACCATTTGGCTCGACATGAATTTGCCGTTGTATTCGCCGATGGCCCCGGGCGGCACGCGATAGCCGGGATAGGGCGCGTAGCTGCTCGCCGTCCATTCCCAGACGTCGCCGAACAGTTGCGCCGGCGCTTGTGCCTTGGCGGCAATCGGATGGAAATGGCCGGCCTCGAGAAAATTGCCGACGACCGGCTGGCGCGCCGCCGCCACTTCCCATTCCGCTTCGGTCGGCAGGCGTGCGCCCGCCCATTTGGCAAAGGCAGCGGCCTCGAAATAGCTGACGTGGCAAACCGGCTCGGCGGGATCGAGCGGACGCGTGCCGCCGAGCGTCACGATGCGCCAGTCGCCCTCCTTGCCCTGCCAATAGAGCGGCGCCTGCCACGCGCGCTCGTTGATCGTCGCCCAGGCCTCCGACAGCCAGAGGTCGGCGCGGCGGTAGCCGCCGTCGGCGACGAAGGCGGCGAACTCGCCCGCGGTCACGGCACGCGAGGCGAGCCGGAATGGCGCCACATAGACCTTGTGGCGCGGACCTTCATTGTCGAAGGCGAAGCCGGCGCCCACGCCAGCGTGGCCGATCTCGATCAGGCCGCCGTCGCAGGCGAGCCATGTCACCGGCGCCGCCTCGTCCACCGGCCGCGGCAACATGGGCCGAAACACCGGCATGGCCGGGTTGCGCGACAGCACGTGCTTGATGTCGGTGACGATCAGCTCCTGATGCTGCTGTTCATGCTGCAGACCGAGCTCGAGGATGGCGGCGGCGGCGGCGAATACCGCCGGCGGCGCGTCGGCGATCCAGGCCGCCATGGCGGCGTCCACATGGGCGCGATAGCCCAGGACTTCGCGCACCGTAGGGCGCGACAGCAGGCCGCGTTCCGGCCGCGGATGGCGGCTGCCGACCGCCTCGTAATAGGAATTGAACAGGTAGCCGTAATCGGCATGGCAAGGGCGGTAGCCCGGCGCGTGCGGGCCGAGCAGGAAGGTTTCGAAAAACCAGCTCGTGTGCGCCAGATGCCACTTGGTCGGGCTGGTATCGGGCATCGACTGGATGGCCTGGTCTTCGGCCTCCAGCCCCGCCGTCAAACCGACCGTGGCCCCTCGTATCCGCTGGAATGCCTCAGCCGCTTCGCGCCGGCCGATGGTCTCGCTTCTTGGTTCGAGCGTTAGTTGCATCGGCACATGCTAGCCTGACTAGAACAAATGTGAAACGGAAATTAACTATGGAAGGCGCGGCTTGGGAGAGATTTAGGGACGGGGTCGCCGTCCGGCAATCCCATCATTAACCATGCCGCGCGATCGTGGTTGCCGGATGCACGATCACGCCGTCGTGGCCGAGGCGGCATGCTGCTCGCGGGTGGCCTTGAAGCCGATGTCCGGCCAGTCCTGTTGCGTACGGCCAAGCACCCAGGCGTTGCGGGCGAGAAACACCAGCGCACCGTCGGCATCCTCGGCAACATCGTTTCGGTTGGCTTCGACGAAGCGCTTGAGCTTGGCGGCATCGTCGCAGGCGACCCAGCGTGCCGTCTCGTACGGCGCCGGCTCGAAACCGGCTCTGATGTTGTATTCGGCGCCGATGCGCGCCGCCAGCACGTCGAACTGCAAGGGACCGACCACGCCGACGATCCAGTTCGAGCCGGTGAGCGGCTTGAACACCTGGCTCACGCCCTCTTCGCCGAGGTCCTGCAGGGCCTTGCGAAGCTGCTTGGCACGCATGGGATCGTCGAGCCGGGCGCGGCGCAGGACTTCCGGCGCGAAGCTCGGAATACCGGTGAAGCGGAGCGCCTCGCCTTCCGTCAGGGCATCGCCGATGCGCAGGCTGCCGTGATTGGGCAGGCCGATGATGTCGCCGGGCCAGGCTTCTTCGGCCAGCTCGCGCTCCTGCGCCAGGAAGAACATCGGGCTGTGCACCGAGAGCCATTTGCCGGAGCGCGGGTGAAAGAGCTTCATGCCGCGCCGGAACCGTCCCGAGCAGAGCCGCATGAAAGCAATGCGGTCGCGATGGTTCGGGTCCATGTTGGCCTGCACCTTGAAAACAAATCCGGTCACCTGGGTCTCGGTCGGGTCGATGCGGCGCGATTCCGTCGGCTGCGGCCGCGGCGCCGGCGCAAAGTCGGCCAGGCCGCGCAGCAATTCGCTGACACCGAAATTCTTCAGCGCGCTGCCGAAGAAGATCGGCGTCATATGGCCTTCCAGGAACGATTGCAGCGAAAACGGCTTGCAGGCGCCGCGCACCAGTTCGATGTCCTCGCGCAGCTTGGCGACCAGGTCGGCCGGCAGCAGGGCATCGAGCCTGGCATCCGCAAGGCCGTCGACCGGCACGACATCGCCGATCCTGCCGCGCTCGCCGCCTTCGAACAGCAACAGCCGATCGGCCAGGAGGTCATAGCAGCCCTTGAAATTCTGCCCCATGCCGACCGGCCAGGTGGCGGGGGCCACGTCGAGCGCCAGGGTCTTTTCGATCTCGTCCATCAGATCGAAGGGCTCGCGGCCCTCCCGGTCCATCTTGTTGACGAAGGTGAGGATCGGCAGGTCGCGCAGCCGGCAGACTTCAAACAGCTTACGCGTCTGCGCCTCGATGCCCTTGGCGGCGTCGATCACCATGACGGCGGCCTCGACCGCGGTCAGCGTGCGGTAGGTATCCTCGCTGAAATCCTCGTGGCCGGGCGTGTCGAGAAGATTGAAGGTGATGCCGCCATGTTCGAAGGTCATCACCGAGGCGGTGACGGAAATGCCGCGTTCCTTTTCGATGGCGAGCCAGTCGGAGCGGGCGCGGCGGCGGTCGCCGCGCGCCTTCACGGCGCCGGCGAGCTGGATGGCGCCGCCGAAGAGCAACAGCTTTTCCGTAAGGGTGGTCTTGCCGGCGTCGGGATGGGAGATGATGGCGAAGGTCCGCCGCCCGGCGATGGCATCCGCTATGGCGTTCATGGCGCGCCTATTTAGGGCCTGCGCCCGCCCGTGTCAAAGACGCGCCTCGTCCTCCGCGCTGGCGATGGGACGCGCCACCGCCTCGAGCGGGCGGCGCTCGGCAGCGATGCCGAGACGCGCCTCGGCGACGGCGGCGAGCAGCATCAACACCGCGCCGAGCAGGTAGCCCCAGAGAATCTGCAGGCGCGAGCCGCTCTCGATCAGCAGGCCGAACAGGAAGGGGCCGAGCAGGCCGCCGACCGCCGTCCCAAAGGCATAGAAGATGGCGATGGCCAGCGCGCGCAGCTCCAGCGGAAAGCTCTCGCCGACGGTGAGGTAGGCGGAGCTTGCGGCGGCGGAAGCGAAGAAGAAGAAGACCGTCCAGGCCACCGTCTGCCCCGCCGCGCCAAGCAGGTCCTGCTGGAACAGCAGGCCGATCACCGCCATGAGCACGCCGGAGAGCGCATAGGTGCCGGCGATCATGGTCTTGCGGCCGAGGCTGTCGAACAACCGTCCGAGGCAGAGCGGCCCCATGAAATTGCCGAGCGAGAAAGCCAGGATGAACCAGCCGATGCCGTCTGCCGGCACGCCATAGTATCTGGTCAGCACCAGCGCGTAGGTGAAGAAGATCGCGTTGTAGCAGAAGGCCTGCGAAGCCATCAGCACGACGCCGAGCACGGCACGGCGGGCATGCCGGACGAACAGCGCCCGCATCAGCTCGGCCAGGTCGATGCTGCCGCGGCGGACCAGGCGGATGGCGGGGACAGCGATGCCGGTGAAGGCGAAGCCGCGCTCGCCGCCGACGCGCTGCTCGATCTCGGCCACTACTGCGGCGGCCTCGTCGGCACGGCCATGCGTCATCAGCCAACGTGGACTTTCCGGCAGATAGCGGCGCAGAAAGATGATGATCAGCGCCAGCACGCCGCCGATCAGGAAGGCGACGCGCCAGCCCAGATCGTCGGGCAGCAAACCGGGCTGCAGCACGACCAGCGAGGCGATAGCGCCGAGCGCGCCGCCGAGCCAGAAGCTACCGTTGATCGAAAGATCGACCAGGCCACGAAAACGCGCCGGCATCAGTTCCTGGATGGCGGAATTGATCGCCGAATACTCGCCGCCGATGCCGGCGCCGGTGGCGAAGCGGAAGCTGGCAAAAGAGACGAAGTTCCAGGCAAGGCCGGTCAGCACCGTGGCGGCGGCATAGACGGCGAGCGTGATGGTGAACAGCCGCTTGCGGCCCCAGCGATCGGCCAGATAGCCGAAGACGAGCGCGCCGAGCACCGCGCCGAGCAAATAGGCGCTGGCGCTGAAGCCGACCTCGGCGCTGGTCAGGCCGAGCGCCGTGCTTTCGGTGATCTTGCCGGAAAGCGAACCGACCAGCGTCACCTCCAGCCCGTCGAGAATCCAGGTGATGCCGAGCGCCAGGATGACCAGCCGGTGGAACCCGCTCCACGGCAGACGGTCGAGCCGTCCCGGCACGTCGGTCGTGAAGGTGGCGCGGCCGTCGCCGCCCGCCGCGCTGGTGATGTCCGCTGCCGCCATTGCCGCCGCCCTGCCGAAGCTGCGTGCCGTCCGCCGCTCTACAACAGCGGCGGCGCCGGGTTGGTTCATTCCGGCGCGCCGCCCGAGTGAAACGGCCCACCGGACCAGGTGACCTTTCCGCGGCGACGCGCCGCGGCACTCCCCAGCATCGGCGCTAATGGGTGCCGGGCGTCGAGCGCAGCAACCGGAATAGATGTCCTGGCGCCGCTAGTACGATTTCGGCAGGCCGAGCACCTTTTCGGCAATGAAGCAGAGGATGAGCTCGGCCGAGACCGGCGCGATGCGCGGGATGAACATCTCGCGCAGGAAGCGCTCGACATGGTACTCCTTGGCATAGCCGAAGCCGCCGTGGGTCAGCACGGCGCGCTCGCAGGCGGCATGGCCGGCCTCGGCGCCGAGATACTTGCCCGCATTGGCCTCGGCGCCGCAGGGCTCGCCGCGATCGTAGAGTTCCGCCGCCTTGAACACCATCAGGTTGGCCGCCTCCAGCTCCATCCAGCATTTCGCCAGCGGATGCTGGATGCCCTGGTTCTGCCCGATCGGCCGACCGAACACCTTGCGCTCCCGGGCATAGTCGGCGGCGCGCGCCAGCGCGATGCGGCCGAGGCCGACCGATTCCGCGCCGATCAGAATGCGCTCGGGATTGAGGCCGTCGATGATATAGCGGAAGCCCCTGCCCTCCTCGCCGATGCGATCGGCGGCGGGAATGACCAGGCCGTCGATGAAGACCACGTTCGAATCGACGGCGGCGCGGCCCATCTTGTCGATCTCGTCGGCGCGCACATGGCGGCGGTCGAGATCGGTGTAGAAGAGGCTCAGCCCATCGGCATGCGAGCGGCATTCCTCGACCGGCGTCGTTCGCGCCAGCAGCAGCATCTTGTTGGCGACCTGGGCGGTGGAGGTCCACACCTTCTGGCCGCTGACGACATAGCGGTCCCCTTCGCGCACCGCGCGCGTCTTCAGGCTCAGCGTATCGAGCCCGGCGTCCGGCTCGGTGACGGCGAAACAGGCGCGGTCGCGCCCCTGGATCAGCGGCGGCAGCATGCGCCGGCGCTGTTCCTCGCTGCCGTGCTTCACCACGGGATTGAGGCCGAAGATGTTGATATGCAGCGCCGAGGCGCCGCTGAAACCGGCGCCGGATTCGGCGATCGCCTGCATCATGGTGGCCGCCTCGGTGATGCCGAGGGCGGCGCCGCCGACGTCCTTCGGCATGGCGATGCCGAGCCAGCCGGCGTCGGCGAAGGCCTTGACGAAATCGGCAGGGAACGTGTGAGTCTTATCCCGCTCTCGCCAATAGTCGAGATCGAAACGGCGGCAAATGCTGAGCACCGCCTCGCGGACTTCCGCTACGCTCGGCCTGTCATCCATGGTGTCATCCCTTCGGCTTCTGGCGCGCCAGATAATCGCGCACCGAAGCCAGGACGTCACCGATATTGCGCATGGCGTGGTCGTGCTTTTCGCGCAGCTTCGCCTGCTCGCTCTTGGCCCGATCCAGTTCACTGCGGAGTCCCGGCTCGCCGCCCACCTGGCGCACCGCCGTGCGGCTGATCTTGGTCAGCCGTACCATCAGCTCGCCGATCAGGCTGTCCTTCTCGGCCAGCGCCTCGTCGCGCTTGTCCAATTGCGCACGCAGATATTCGATCTGCTCGGCCAGCAGCCGCTCGACGGTGGTACTGCCCTGGGCCGGCCGCGACGGCGGGATGTCCGCCGCCGATGGCGGTGATGGCGACGGCGGCGGTGGGGGTGGCGGCGGTGGCGGCTGGGCTTCGTGCGGCTGTTGCGGCGGCGGCGGTGCAGCCGGTTCCGGTGGGACCGGCGCTGGCGCAGCCGGCTCGGCACGCGGCGCATCGCCCGGCGGCGCGTGACTCGACGAGGCATCGCCCATCGAGCGGACGTCGGCTGCGGTGCTCAGGCCGCCGTCGGCGTCGAGCGCCACTTTCCAGCGTCCGTCGGTGTCCTGAAAGCCGTTGAGGATGCCGTGCTCGACGATGACCTGCATCGCCTTCAGGCTGAGCCCCAGTCGCTCCGCCGCTTCGGCCAGATCGATCGCCCCCGCGATTGCTTGCGGCTGTTTGGACACGGCGCTTCCATCGTTGTATCGCGACGCACGCCACCTTGAAGGGGTTTTTGCAACCCTCCCAGCCGTCGAGCTTCGGGAACCAGTTCGACAGTCTAACTAAGCGCCGGGCAAGGGCAAGAATTCTCCGCCCCGCTTGGTTGTTTGCCACATCGCCGGACCCTGTATGCTCAAGCAGAAGAATCTGCGGTTTTATGGTTAACGAGGAGAGCAGGCGGATGACGTGGGAGCCGGAAATCGAAGAACTGCGCCGCCGCGAGGCGCTCGCCCGAGAGATGGGCGGCGCCGACAAGATCAAGCGGCAGCATGACGGCGGCAAGCTCACCGTGCGCGAGCGCATCGACGCGCTCCTCGACCGCGGCTCGTTCCACGAGATCGGCGCCATCGCCGGCAAGAGCGCCTACGACGAGAACGGCAAGCTGATCGACTTCATGCCGGCCAATTTCGTGGTCGGCCGCGGCAGGATCGACGGCCGTCCGGTGGTCGTCGGCGGCGACGACTTCACGGTGCGCGGCGGTGCGGCCGACGCCTCGATCCGCGGCAAGCAGGTGATCGCCGAGCAGATGGCCTGCGAGCTTCGCCTGCCGCTGGTCCGCCTGGTGGACGGCACCGGCGGCGGCGGCTCGGTCAAATCCCTCGAGGTCGACGGCCGCACGTACGTCCCGGCGAATCCGGCCTGGGAATGGGTGGTCGCCAACATGGCGACGGTTCCCGTCGTTTCGCTCGGCCTCGGCTCGGTCGCCGGGCTCGGCGCGGCCCGCCTGGTCACCAGCCACTATGCGCTCATGGTCAAGGGCACCGCGCAGATGTTCATCGCCGGGCCGCCGGTGGTGGCCCGCGCCGGCGAGGATCTCACCAAGGAGCAGCTCGGCGGCAGCGCCATCCACAGCCGCAACGGCGCCATCGACGACGAGGTGGAAAGCGAGCAGGAGGCTTTCGAGCGTACCCGCCGCTTCCTGTCCTACCTGCCGGCCTCGGTTTACGAACTGCCGCCGCGCATGGCGCCCGGCGACGACGCGAATCGCCGCGATCCCTGGCTGATCGACGCGGTGCCGCACGACCGGCGCAAGGTCTACAAGATGCGCCGCATCGTCGAGGCCGCGGTCGACCGGGGCAGCTTCTTCGAGATCGGCCGGCACTGGGGCCGCTCCATCATCACCGGGCTGGCCCGACTCGACGGCTGGCCGGTCGCCATCCTGGCGAGCGACCCCTATCACTATGGCGGCGGCTGGACCGCCGACGCCTCGCTCAAGATCACCCGCTTCTGCGACCTGGCGGAGACCTTCCATCTGCCGGTGGTGCATTTCGTCGATTGCCCGGGCTTCCTGATCGGCGTGGAGGCGGAGCAGGCGGCGACGATCCGCCACGGCGCCCGCGCCCTCGCCGCCGTATACCAGGCCACCGTGCCCTGGTGCTCGATCCTCATTCGCAAGGCTTTCGGCGTCGCCGGCGCCGCCCATGCCAACGCCACCCGCCTGCATTATCGCTATGCCTGGCCGTCGGGCGACTGGGGTTCGCTGCCGATCGAAGGCGGGGTCGAGGCGGCCTACCGGGCGGAGATCGCCGCCGCGGCCGATCCCGTGCGATACCGCGCCGAGATCGAGGCCAGGCTCAATCTGGTGCGCTCGCCCTTCCGCACCGCCGAAGCCTTCATCGTCGAAGAGATCATCGACCCGCGCGACACCCGTCCGCTGCTCTGCGAGTTCGCCAACCTCGCCGCGCCGCTGCGCAAGGCGGGGCCTTCGGCCTTCACTATGCGCCCTTGATATGAGGAAATTTTCCTATAAACTTTCTCGCAACCGGGAAGCCGGGTGCGCGGCCGTCACCCTCTTGTACAAGCAAGAAATTGTTAATGGCGAATATGCTTAACTATAGTGCGGGAAGCGAGGCTTGTCGGGCGTCACAGCGCATCGCGCGAGGACTTTTCACCGACAGCGGAATATGCGATGTATCGTCGCGTTAACTATGTGCGGCCGGGGGCAAATGGCGCTGAATAGAATAGCGGGTGGGGCTGCTCTGGCGTCGCTGGTTCTGGCCGTAGCACTTCTTGCCGGATGTGCGACGCCGCCCACGGACCCCGAGGACCGCAAGGAGTTCGACGCGACCAACGATCCGCTCGAACCGACCAATCGTTTCTTCTTCGGTTTCAACGAAACCATCGACCACGGCTTCTTCCGGCCGGTCGCCATCGCCTATCGCGACGTGGTGCCCGAGTTCGGCCGCCAGCGCGTGCACGATGTCATCACCAATTTGCGCGAGCCCTGGATCTTCGCCAATGACGTGCTGCAGGCCGATGCCAACAGCGCCGGCGCGACCTTCAGCCGCTTCGTCATCAACAGCACCATCGGCGTCCTCGGCCTGTTCGATGTCGCGGCCAGCAGCACCTTCAATCTGCCCTATCACGACAACGATGCCGGCCTGACGCTCGCCCGCTGGGGCGTGCCCGACGGCCCCTATCTGGTGCTGCCGCTGCTCGGCCCCTCCAACCCGCGGGATGCCACGGGAATCGTCGCCGAATACTTCCTCGATCCGGTCAGCCTGTACTTCGACCACCACAATCTCGATGTCGTCAATTACACGCGGACCGGGGTCGAGGCGCTGGACACGCGGACCAACTATCTGGATACGCTAGACAGCCTGGAGCGGACCTCGCTCGACTTCTACTCGACCTTGCGCAGCATCTCCCGCCAGCATCGCCAGGACGAGATCAATCACAAGGACGTTCCCGTCGAGACTGCTCCGGCGAAGCAGGGCAACGCGCAAGGCGCCGCCCGGCAGGCGGCCGCGGAAGGCAAGCAATAGCGGCACCGCCGATGATGCCTTCCCGCCGCTCTTCACGCGCAGCCGCAGTGGCGGCGGCCGGCATGCTCGTCTTCGCTTCGGCCGGCTTCGCGCGGCCGGCCGCGGCCGATCCGCATGAGGATGCCAAGGCCTATGTCAATTCCATCGTCGCCAGCGGGCTCCGCCAGCTTACCGGCAAGAACCTGAGCGACACGGAACGGCGCAAGCGCTTCCTCGAATTCTTCTACAAATACGTCGACAGCCCCAATGTCGAGCAGAGCCTGGTCGGCCACTATTGGGACAAGGCCACGCCGGAACAGCAATCCGCCTACCGCAAGCTGCTCGAGGACTATCTCACCCAATCCTATGCCGACAGCCTGGCCGACATCTCGCCGGACGAGCACATCGATATCCAGTCGGTCGAGGACAAGGAAGGGCGCATGATCGTGCATACGCTCGATGTCGATCCGAGCTCGCCGCCGCCGTCCCGCGTGGATTGGATCCTCGTGTCGCGTCCCGGCGGGCTGCGTGTCGCCGACGTGATCTTCCAGGGCGTCAGCGCCGTCGATACCTTGCGCTCGGACTTCGTGGGCGCCATCCGCAACGCCGGCGGCAAGTTCGAGGCCATTCTCAGCGCCATGCGAACCAAGATCGCCGCCTACGCCTCCGCCCACAAGTAGCCGGGCGCCTGCCGCGCCGGACCTTCGCGCCAGGCACGGCAGCCTTGAGCGACACTCAGGCATCGCCCGCCTTTCCCGCGGCCGAGTTGGTGTATGCTTTCCCCGTGCACGACAATCGGGGGAAACGATGGCCACGGTGGAAGTCGAGGTAAGGGACGCCGTCCGCAGCGTCCTGCTGAACCGGCCGGACAAGCGCAACGCGCTGGACGCGGACATGCTGGCGGCGCTGACGGCAGCCTTTCGCCGGCCACCGGCCGCGAGCGAGCGGCTCGCCGTGATCCGCGCCAACGGCCCCGCCTTCTGCGCCGGGCTCGATCTGCGCGCGCGGAAGGAGATGACCGGCGGCGCCAGCTCGATCGAAGAGACGCTGCACACTATCGAGAACTATCCGCTGCCGGTGGTCGC
>DATKQA010000339.1:0-3451 GCA_035523835.1 Candidatus Sulfotelmatobacter sp. | reverse complement strand
GCCGAGCTGGTGTTCGAGGATTGCCGCGTGCCGGCGGCCAACCTGGTCGGCGTGGAGAACCAGGGCGTCGCCGTCGTGATGAGCGGCCTCGACCTGGAGCGCGCCATCGTCGCCATGCTCAACCTCGGCATGGCGGAGCGGGCCTTCGACCTGGCGGTCGACTATGCCCGCACCCGCCAGCAGTTCGGCCGGCGCATCGGCGATTTCCAGATGATCCAGTCCAAGCTCGCCGACATGTACGTGACGGTCGAGACCATCCGCACCTTCTGCTATCGCACGCTGGCCGAATCGAACGAACTGGAGATCGGCGGCGGCGGCCGCGGCGAGGTGCACAAGCTCACCGCAGCCGCGATCCTCTATGCCGCCGAAGGCTGCACGCGGGTGATCACCGACGCGGTGCAGATTTTCGGCGGCGCCGGCTACATGCGCGAGACCGAGATCAACCGGCTCTATCGCGCCACCAAGCTCCTCGAAATCGGCGCCGGCACCAGCGAAGTGCGCCGCCTCATCATCGCCACGGAACTGCTGAAATGAGCGTCAGCGCCGATCCGGCGCTTTGAAATAGTCCGGCTTGCCCGCGGTCCATTGCTCGCCCCAGAGCTGGTTGCCACCGTCGACGGTCACGGTCTCGCCGGTGACGAACTTGCCGGTGGCGCCGCCGAGATAGCAGCAGGCATCGGCCACGTCCTGCACGTCGCCCATGCGCAGCATCGGGTTCGAGCGCGGAAAATCGGCCCGCGCCTCGGCCGGATAGACATCCATCCCCTCGGTCTCGATCACGCCCGGCGCCACGCAATTGACGCGGATGTTGTAGGGTGCCCATTCGATCGCCAGGGTCTTGGAGAGATAGATGACGCCGGCGCGCGCGGCGCAGGTATGCGCCACCCCCGGCATGCCGCGCCAGACCACGGCGACGATGTTGACGATGGAGCCGGGCTGCCCGGCGTCGCGCCAGCGTTTCGCCGCCGCCTGCATCATGTACCAGGGGCCGTTCAGGTTGGTGTCGATGACGGCGTTCCAGCCCTTCACGGCGAAGTCGATGGCGGCCTGCGGGAACTGGCCGCCGGCGTTGTTGACCAGGATGTCGAGCCGGCCGTAGCGCTGCCAGCAGGCGTCGATGAAGCCCTTGACCTGGTCGGGATCGCGGATGGTCATCGGATGCACCAGGCATTCGACGCCGAGCCGGCGGAGGTTATCCGCCGTCTTCTCCAGCCGCTCCGCCTTGCGGCCGCAGATGGCGAGCCTGGCGCCGAGCCGGCCGAACTGGTAGGCGATGGCCTTGCCGAGCCCGGTGCCGGCGCCGGAGATGCAGACCACCTGGCCGGCGAACAATCCGTCGCGAAAGGCAAGCGGCATACGGGCCAGCGCTTCGTCGGTGGGCCTGAGGGCGGATGCGTCGCTCATGGTTCGACCGCCTCCCGCGGCGCACGGGCAGGCGCTGCCGGCTCGGCGCCGAGGACGCGCTCCATGCGCGCGGTCAGGCCCTCCAGCCGGTCGATCATCGCCTCGGCGCGAGGCGGCACCGGCGGCGCCATCAACCCGGGCAGCAGCAGCGCGGTCAATTCGCGCGTCACGGCCTCGGCATCGATGCTGGCGCCGCGGAGCAGCGACTGCCAGACGATATGCTCGATCGAGCCGTAGATCATGTCGCGCACCAGCCGCGGCGAAATAGTCGCCCGCACTTCGCCGCGGGCGATGGCTTCCTCCACCAGGCGCACCACGATGGACGCATAGCGGCGGTTGAGATCGTGGAACATCGATTGATCATAGTCCGGTTCGTTGCGGATCTGCTGCAACACCAGGAGACAAAGGTCGGGATCGCTGGCCAGGCACTGCAGGTGTTTGAGGATGACCAGGCGCAGCAGGTTGTCGAAGCCGATGACCGCACGCGCTTCCGCCTCCAGCGTGTCGATGAGCGGATCGTAAAGGCCGCGCACCACGTGATAAAGCAGGTCGCGCTTGCCGCTGAAATAGGTATAGATGGTGCCGTCGGCGACGCCGGCCTCGGCGGCGATCTCGGCGATGGCGGTGGCGTCGAAGCCCTTGGTGGTGAACAGCCGGCGTGCGGCGCGGAGGATGCGCGCCTCCTTCGTATCGTTGAGCGCGATGGCCTTGGCCGGACTCATGATGCCTGCCGTGCGTTTGCCGGCCGGACGCGCGCCGCGATGGCCGGCGATACCGGCACCGGCATGTCCATCAGCATCTGCGCAAAGGCCTTGCCTTGCGGATCGATGCGGAGCGAGGCGATGCCGCCGCCACCGAGCGCCTCGTGCAGCACGAAATTGAAGGCATTGATGCCCGGCAGTTCGAAGCGTTCGACCGGTCCTTCCAGCAGGTGGGCGAACCAGCGGGCGACGGCCGCTTCCGTCAGCGCCGCGCGCAGATAGGGCACGTAGGCCGGATCGCGGGCGATCACGCCGATATTGGCGTTGTTGCCCTTGTCGCCGCTGCGTCCCCAGGCGAGCGCGATGAGCGGTACGGCGACGCTCGCATCCGGCGCGTCCGCCGCCGCGGCAGGCGGCGCCATCGGCGCGAGCGACGGCGCCGCTTCGCCCGCCGACACCGCGACCTCGAGCGAGCGGCCGTCGATCTCGACGCTGACCGGCGTCCGCTCCTTCGGCCAGAGGCAGGAGAAGAGCCGCACCACCGGCTGCACATTGGGCCGGCCGGCGAAGAAGCCGGCCAATCCTTGCGCCATGGACGAGGCGGCCGGCGCCACCTCGCGCGCGAACAGGTCGAGCGCGGCCTTGCTTTCGTGCTGCACGCCGAGTTTCAGCACCACCTCGCGCGTCGCGCGGATGGCGGCCCCGGCGTGGGCGCCGTAGGTATCCTCGGCGCCAAGCACCTCGATGGATACCGCGCGGTAGTCGCCGAGATTGCGTTCGCGGAACAGCCGCCGCGTGCGGGCGATGATCGCCTCGCCAACGCGGTGCGCCTTGGCCGCCGCCTCTGGCCCGCCGATGGTGATGGTGGTGATGGCGCGGAAACCGTCGGCATAGGTGGCGCTGACCTTGTAGGTCGGCGTCGGCGCCCGGCCCCTGGCGCCGGCAACGCGCACCCGGTCCGGGCCGACCTCGTCCAGGGTCACGGCGGTGAAATCGCAGCTCACGTCCGGCAGCAGGTAGGCGCGGGGATCGGCGATCTCGTAGAGCATCTGCTCGGCCACCGTGGCGCGGGTGACCAGGCCGCCGGTGCCCCTCGGCTTGCTGACGACGAAGCTGCCGTCGCCGGCGCATTCGGCGATCGGATAGCCCATGTCTTCCCAGCCTGGAACCGAGGCCCAGTCGGTGAAGATGCCGCCGGTGACCTGCGGGCCGCATTCGAGCAGGTGACCGGCGAGGCTGCCGGCCGCCAGGCGTTGATAATCGTCGGCGCGCCAGCCGAATTCGTGCATCAGCGGCCCGAGCACGATGGCGGAATCGACCACCCGGCCGGTGACGACGATATCGGC
>DATKQA010000338.1:0-4379 GCA_035523835.1 Candidatus Sulfotelmatobacter sp. | reverse complement strand
GTTTGGGCCTAGGCTGCCTCGTCCTCGACCATGGTGTCGGCCGCTTCGGGCACATCGACCGCCTCGCCCTCGGCGGGCTTCGGTCCACGACGCGGCCCCTTGGCCAGCGCTGCCTCGATCTCCTTCACGGCCTCCGTCTCAGTGATCCGCTGGACGGCCGCAATCTCGCGCGCCAGCCGGTCGAGCGCCGCCTCGTAGATCTGGCGCTCGCTGTAGGACTGGTCCGGCTGGCCGGCGTTGCGATGCAGGTCGCGCACCACCTCGGCGATCGACACGGGGTCGCCGGAATTGATCTTGGCCTCGTATTCCTGGGCGCGGCGGCTCCACATGGCGCGCTTGACCCGGGCGCGCCCCTTCAGGGTGGCGAGCGCCGACTTCATTTTCTGCGGCGAGCTGAGCCGGCGCATGCCGACCGATTGCACCTTGGCCAGCGGCACGCGCAAGGTCATCTTGTCCTTCTCGAACTCGATGACGAACAATTCGAGCTTGGTGCCGGAAATCTCCTGCTTCTCGATGCGCAGGATCTTGCCGACGCCGTGGGTCGGATAGACCACATAGTCCTTGGGAGCAAACTCCGACTTCTTGGCAGCATTGGTCTTCGCCATGACATCCTTCTCTCAAGCACGACCCGCAGGCAGCGAACCCCGGGTGAAACGCCCGACGATCGAGGCCGGCGCCAGCGCCTCGCGGCGTCGCCGCGCCCTGAACCACATGAACGAACCGACAAGCCGCGCGGGTTCGGGTCAACCCGCCGCGCACCAGTCCCCAATCGACGTCGTCAAGCTCGGAGCCCGCTCCTGACCAGTTGCAAATCCCGCAGGGCTTGCCGCTAGGATTGCGTTGGACCGCACTCGAACTCCTTGCAGTCAGAAACCGCACAATAGCACGGAATTGCAATAAAAGACAGTCCTTGCGGTGTGCAACGAGCACGGTTTCGCGCGCTGCATAGCTCGTGACCGGCAACCAAAAGATGAATATTTACAATGCCTTGCGCGTAATGACGGGGCGCCGGTGCGGCCCCGCCCGGTCAGGTGCCTTTGCCCGGATTGGGGCTGAAATACTTCTCGAATTTGCCCTGCTCGTCCTTGTACTTGTCGGCATCGGCCGGCGGCTCGGCCTTGCGCGTGATATTGGGCCATTTTTCCGCATATTCGCGGTTCATCGCGACCCAGCGCTCCATGCTGGCGTCGGTATCGGGCAGGATGGCCTCGGCCGGGCATTCCGGCTCGCAGACGCCGCAGTCGATGCACTCGTCGGGATGGATGACCAGCATGTTCTCGCCTTCATAGAAGCAATCCACCGGACAGACTTCGACGCAGTCCATGTACTTGCACTTGATGCAGGCTTCGTTGACGACGTAGGTCATGCTGGGCTCCACTGGCGCGCTGCCGGCGCCCGCCTGGGCCGGCCGCCGACGGCGCCTTGCCTAGCACTCCTGACCGCCCCGTTCAACCCTGGCAGCATAAGGGGTTTCATTGCCCACGGGGCTGGTGTCAAATGCTCTCGGCGGTGATCGGCGGGGAACAGGCCATGGCTCGGCGGCAGTTCAAGTTCTGGGGCTGGGGCTACAAGGACGAGATCGTCGACGCGCCGACCCGCAAGCTGCTCGGCGCGCGCTACGCCGAGCGCTTCGGCGTCGCCGATTTCCCCACCGTGGCGCCGCCCAGGGTGGAGGAGATCGCGCTGGCCAAGCCGCGGCTCCGGCCGCCGGCGAGCCTGGCGGCGATCTGCTCGAGCGAGCCGGAAGAGCGGCTGATCCATGCCTACGGCAAATCGCTGCCGGACAGCGTGCGCGCCTTCGCCCGCGCCTTCCCCGACGCGCCGGACGTGGTGGCCCGACCGCGCAGCGAGGCCGAGGTGGTCGCGGTGCTCGACTGGGCCGACGGCGCCGGCGCGGCGGTCATTCCCTTCGGCGGCGGCTCTTCCGTGGTCGGCGGCGTGGAGCCGAAGGTCGGCGGCGCCTATCGCGGCGCCATCACCCTCAACCTGCAGGCCATGGACCGGGTCCTGGAGGTCGACCCGGTGTCGCGCGCGGCACGCATCCAGGCCGGCGTGCTCGGGCCCGACCTGGAGAAGCAGCTCCAGCCGCATGGCCTGACGCTGCGGCATTTTCCGCAGTCGTTCCAGTTCTCCACCCTCGGTGGCTGGATCGCCACCCGCTCGGGCGGCCATTTCGCCACGCTCTATACCCATATCGATGATCTGGTGGAGAGCACGCGGATGACAACGCCCGCCGGCATCATGGAATCGCGCCGCCTGCCCGGGTCGGGCGCCGGGCCGAGCCCGGACCGCCTGGTGCTCGGCTCGGAGGGCATTCTCGGCGTGATTACCGAGGCCTGGATGCGGCTGCAGGCGCGGCCGACCTTCCGTGCCGGCACGGCGGTCCGCTTCGCCGATTTCATGCAGGCGGCCCGGGCGGTCCGCGCCATCGCCCAGGCCGGCCTCTATCCGGCGAACTGCCGCCTGATCGATGCCAACGAGGCGGCGCTCACCGGGGCCGGCGACGGCACGGCGCACATTCTGGTGCTGGCCTTCGAGAATGCCGACCACCCGGTCGGGCCCTGGATGGCGCGCGCCCTGGAGCTGGCCGGCGACTTCGGCGGCCGGTTCGATGCGCCCGAGGCCGCCGCGGCCCGCGACGCCCATCGCGAAGGCGCGGCCGGCGCCTGGCGCGACGCCTTCATCCGCGCGCCCTATTTCCGCGAGGTGCTGACCGGCTGGGGCGTCATGTACGACACGTTCGAGACGGCGATCACCTGGGACCGCTTTGCCGCCTTCCACCAGGGCGTGATGCAGGTGACGGCCGACATCATCCGCCGCGTCACCGGCAAGCCGGGTTCGGTCACCTGCCGCTTCACCCACGTCTACCCCGACGGTCCGGCACCCTATTACAGCTTCCATTGCCTGAGCCGGCCCGACGCCATGCTGGAGCATTGGCAGGCCATCAAGACCGCCGCCTCCGATGCCCTGATCAAGCTCGGCGGCACCATCACGCACCACCATGCGGTCGGCCGCGACCATCGGCCGTGGTATGACCGGCAGCGGCCCGATCTGTTCGCCGCCGCGCTCAAGGCGGCCAAGCGCAGCCTCGATCCCAAGGGCCTGCTCAATCCCGGCGTCCTGCTCGATCCCTGACGCGCGCGCCGGCGGACCCCATATAGGCATGCATGTTCGCCTTTGATCCGGCCGCCGCCGCCGCGCTGGTCGAAGTCATCCTGATCGACATCATGCTGTCCGGCGACAATGCGATCGTCATCGGGCTGGCCGTGGCCGGCCTGCCGGAGGCCAAGCGGCAACGCATCATCGTGCTCGGCGTCGCCGCCGCGGCCGTCATGCGGCTCGTCCTCACGCTGTTCGCCTTGCGGCTTCTGATGATCGTCGGCCTGCGCCTGGCCGGCGGCATCCTCCTGCTCTACGTGGCCTGGAAAATGTGGCGCGAGATCCGCCGTCCGGCGGCGCTGCACGGCGGCGCCGCGCCGGCGGAAAAGACCGCGCTGCAGGCCACCCTGCAGATCGTCTTCGCCGATCTCTCCATGTCGCTCGACAACGTGCTCGGCGTCGCCGGCGCGGCGCACCAGCATCCGACGGTGCTGATGTTCGGCCTGGCGCTCTCGGTGGTGCTGATGACCGTGGCGGCCAATCTGGTGGCGCGGCTCTTGAACCGGCACCGCTGGCTGGTCTATGTCGGCCTCGCCGTGGTGGCCTTCGTCGCCGTGCAGCTCATCTGGGAGGGCGGCGCGCAGGTCTGGGGCGTCATGGGGCCGGCCTGAGGGCGCCGCCGCCCGTGCTGCGCCTGCGAACAGGTCCTATCGCGGCGCCGCGCCGCGGAACCGCCGGTGCCGTCAGGGATTTGCCGGTACGGCGTCGTGCCGAAGCGCTACACTCCGCCGAGGGCACATCCGGGGCGCCACGCCAAAGCGACAACTGATGTTTCAGCCGGGCTCTTGCGCTCTCGCGGCAACGGCGCTGCTCTTGATCGGCGCCGGGGTCGGGGCGCTCGCCGGCCGCTGGCGCGGACGCGCCGCCGCAGCGCGCAGGGGCGAGGATGACACCCGGCAGGCGGCGGAACGCATCGCCGCCCTGAGCGCGGCGAATGCCGAACTGGCCCGCGACCGCGACCTGCTGCAGCAATCGCAGCGCCTCGGCAAGCTCGGCTACATCATCTCCGACCTGGCGCTCGACCGCGTCTACTGGTCGGATTCGCTGTTCGAGCTGCGCCGCGTGCCGAAGCGCGCCTATTTCACCTTTGCCGAGGGCATCGCCTTCGTGCATCCCGACGATCGCGAGCGGTTCTTCGCGCTGCGCACCGCCGCCGTCGCCGAGCGCCGTGACTGGGAGCTCGACAATCGCATCCTGCGCGGCGACGGAACGACAAGCTG
>DATKQA010000337.1:0-3636 GCA_035523835.1 Candidatus Sulfotelmatobacter sp. | reverse complement strand
AAGACCGGCTCCGGCATCGAAGGGCAGCCGATCACCTGGGAGCAGGACGGCACGCAGTATGTCGCGGTTTCCTCCGGCATCGGCGGCGTCTACTCGCTGTTCTCCGGCGACGAGCGGCTGGCGAAGGTTCCGGCCGGCGGCTCGCTCTGGGTGTTCGCGCTGCGCAAGTAAAGAGTGGCGGCATTGGCGGGGGGTCGCCGACGAGGCGGCCCCCTTATTTTTGCAACCGACATGAAAGTACGTAAGGATTGCGTGCATGAAGCTCGTGGCACGAACGGTAGCCCTGGCGGTCGGCGTCGTCGTAGCGGCGGCCGGGATGCGGCTCCTGGCGCAGGAAGCCAAGGAGGCGACGGCCAAGCATGATTTCAGCGGCGCAGAGCGCCAGCTCGTCATCAAGGGCAAGCAGCTCTATTCGGAGAACTGCCTGCATTGTCACGGCCTGAACATGGTGACACCGGGAACCGCCGCCTTCGACCTGCGCCAGTTTCCGCATGACGACAAGGCGCGCTTCGTCAATTCCGTCACTCATGGCAAGAACAACCGCATGCCGGCCTGGGGCGACATCCTGAAGCCCGAGGATATCGATGCGCTCTGGGCCTATGTCCTGACCGGCGGCAAGGGTTGAGCGCCGTGCGGAACGCTCTCTTCGCCGGAACGGTGCTCGCTCTCGCGCTGCTCGCGGGACCTGCGGCCGAGGCGGCCGGCACGCTCAAGGTCTGCATCGCCGAGGACACGCCGCCGCTCTCGGACCACAAGGGCGGCAAGGCCAGCGGCTTCGATGTCGCGGTGGCGGAGGCGCTCGCCAAGCGGCTCGACCGCACGCTGGCGATCCAGTGGTTCGAGAACGAGCTGGACGAAGGCTCCAGCTTCACGCTCGAGGCCAATGCGCTGCTGTCGGACGGTCTCTGCGACCTGGTCAGCAGCTATCCGCTGATCGAAGGCACGCTCGGCAAGCCGCCGGTCGTCTCGGCGCGGCTGCCCGGCCATGAGGGCGGCAAGCCCGCCGACCGCCGCCGCCTGGTCACGCTCGGCACGCTGGTGCCGAGCAAGCCCTACTATTATTCCGCTCTCACCGTGGTGCTGGGCGGGCCGGCGACGGCCAAGCCGATCCACAGCCTGGACGATCTGGAAGGCGTCAAGATCGGCGAGCCGGAGGGATCGCTGGCCGACGCGGTGATGATGACCTTCCACAATCGGCGCTTCGTCAGCCAGATCACCCACGTGGTGCCGGGGCCGCAAGGCCACCTGTTCGAGCGCCTGGAGCATGGCGACTACGACGCCACGCTGGTGTCGCTCCGCGGTCTCGATGCCTATCGCGCGGCGCATCCCGACACCAAGCTCAAGGGCTCGGGCTTCTACTACAAGTTCGGCTTCAACATGGGCTTCTCCGCGCTGTCGACGGCCGCACCGCTGCTCGAGGCGGTGAACGCGGCGTTGGCCGAGATGCAGGCCAAGGGCGAATTTCAGACCATGGGACAGGCTGCCGGCATGACCTATCTGCCGCCGCGCCAGCCGGACGTTTCGCCTAATATCAGCATGTTCGACTTGTTCCGGGATTGAACCGGGCGCGGCCCCAGTCAAAGCCTTGGAGGGCGGTCAGCGGACAACCGATGCAGAGCCTGGCGCATATCGAGCTCTT
The DNA here is from genome assembly GCA_035523835.1 of Candidatus Sulfotelmatobacter sp. GTDB lineage: Bacteria > Pseudomonadota > Alphaproteobacteria > Ferrovibrionales > Ferrovibrionaceae > DASQHM01. The sequence goes on along the minus strand of DATKQA010000337.1, from coordinate 1,997 downwards.
GACGATCGGCGACCGCCGCGCCGATCCCTGGGCTGTCGCGCGCCGTTTGTCCGGTGGCCGCCGCGGCCCGGCGCTGCCGCTGGCGATGGCGCTGTCGGTGCTGGTGCATGCCATGGCGGTCTGGATCCTGCTTGAGGTGCGTCTGCCGCCGGCGCCGGCGGAGCCGCCGCCCATTCCGGTTGAACTTGTCGCTGTCGCCGCACCGGGTGCCGCGGTGGCGCCGGCGCCTGCCGCCGAGACCACCCCGCCACCCGCGAGAGCAGCAGAACCGCCGCCGGCAGCACCGCCGCAAACGACCGCCGCGCCGACGGCACTGCCGCAGGCCCGGCCCTTGGCAGAGACGCCGCCGAGCCTCGCCGAACTGCCGCCGCCGCTGCCGCGCGAACGCCCGCCCGAACGGCTGGCGACAGCGATCCCGCCGGCGCCGGCCAAGCTGACGGCGCATCGGCCCGATGCACCGCCGCCGCAGCCCCAGGCCGCGCCCGCGACGCCCACGACGCCCGCGCCTGCCCTCGCCATGATCGCACCGCACGCGCCGACGGCGCTGACGCTCACGACCGGCGAGCGCGAGGCCCTGGCCGGCCAATATGCCGAGCGCCTGCACGCGCTCATCGCCGAGCACAGGATCTACCCGCCGCAGTCGCTGCTGCACGGCGAGCAGGGCACCGTCACCCTGCGCATCGTCGTCGCCGGCAACGGCCAGTTGCTCGACGTGCGCCCGGCCGCCGCCGCGCCCTCGCGGCTGGTCAGCGCCTCGCTCGCGGCGGTGCAGGCGGCGGCGCCGCTCCCGCCGTTGCCCGTCGCGCTCGGCGCGGCGCGACAGACTTTCGAGGTCGCCGTCGTCTACAAGATCGAATAGCGCCGGCCGGTCTGCTATAACCCTGGCCAACGCCATGCCGGGTTAGCACAGGGGTAGTGCAGCGGTTTTGTAAACCGAAGGTCGGGGGTTCAAATCCCTCACCCGGCACCAGCGCCACTCGGTCCGTACCGGAGATATGGGTTACGAACTATACCGGGACATGGTAACTTTTTTGGCCCGAAGGGGTTCGGGCGCCTGCCAGCGGCAAAAATTCCTGGCCGACACCGCGGCGAATTGCCGGCTTCCGGCGACGGACTCGGTGATCGCATCACAAACCCGCAACAGATTCGGTCTACACCATCTCTGGGTTTCAGGCGGCTTGCCGCCATATCGCCGGTGCGACAGGAGGGGGTTCCGATGAGGGAAGAATTCGCCGCACATACCGCCGATCAAGCCTCTGTCGACAATGGCTTTCCACGCTATGCAGTGGTGTTCGAGACGGAGCCGCTGCAGGCCGGCGAGATCGCCCACCTGGTGGACGGCGCCGCCCGCTCCGGCGCCGGCTTCATCGGCGTGGTATCGAGCCGCGGGTTGCAGACCGCATTGCCGCTGCATCAACTGCTGAGCGCGGCGGAAGCGCCCGTGCATTTCTTCCCGGCTGGCTTGCGCGCAGCACTCTTGCAGTCCTTGCGCAAGTCGAACAACATTCCGGTGCTGGGACGCGGCAGCGATCCGAGGGCGGCGCTGATCGCCTACCTGGAAGCGCCGGCGTCGGCCCAGCACTCGCAGACGACCGAGCAACAAGCCGTCGCGTAAGGCGTTGCGTACCCCCAGACCTCGCCCGGGCGAGCGGCTTTTGCAACGGAGATGCGTGCGACGTGACAAGAGGCGGCGAAAAGCGCCCGGACGCGGACCAGCTTGCGAGCGAATTGGCGAGGCGGTGGCGGCCCTCGCTCGTCAATCAGAATTGGGCCGGGCGGGTCGACCTCATCCGCCAGATGCATGAGCAATTGCAGGACGACCTGGAAGACCTGCAACTCTATGCCGAGGTTTCGCCGCTGCTGATCAAGAAGATCATCGACGCGCTCGGCGCCGGTCCCATCGAGTCGGTAGAGCAGGCGCACGTCTATGCCAATTCCGCCGACAAGAAGCACCGCGACGCCGCCGGCGCCTGGCTGGGGCGGCAGCAGAAATCAGG
>DATKQA010000336.1:0-14295 GCA_035523835.1 Candidatus Sulfotelmatobacter sp. | reverse complement strand
GAGCTCGTCGTGCGCGACATCGCGCCGCCGCCGCTGCGGCCCGGCAGCGTGCGGATAAAGGTTGCCGCCGCCGGCGTCTCGTTCGCCACGCAGCTTGTCGTCTCCGGCCGCTACCAGCGCAAACCGCCGCTGCCCTTCTCGCCCGGCACCGACGCCGTCGGCACGGTGCTCGAAACGGCGGCCGGCGTGGCGGGACTTGCCAGGGGCACGCCCGTCTTTGCCGCGCTCGACTGGAGCGGCTGCGCCGAGGAGGCGGTGGTCGATGCCATCCACGTCATGCCGGTGCCGCCGGCGCTCGATTTGATTTCGGCGGTGGCGCTGCCGCACAGCTATTCCACCGCCGCCGGCGCCTTTCTTTGGCGGCGGCCGCTCCAGCCGGGCGACTGGGTGCTGGTGCATGGCGCCGGCGGCGGCGTCGGCCTGGCGGCGGTGGAGATCGGACGGGCGCTCGGCGCGCGGGTGATCGCGCGCGCCGGCGCGGCCAAGCATGCCGCGCTCCGCGCCCGCGGCGCCGAGGTCGTGCTCGACAGCGCCGTGCCGTTTCGCGATGCGGTGCGGCAGGTGTCCGGCGGTGGCGTCCAGGTGGTGTTCGATTCGCTCGGCGGCGATGTCTTCGACGAGAGCCTGCGCTGCCTCGCCGAGGGCGGCACGCTGCTCACCATCGGCTATGCGGCCGGCGGCATCCCGCACCTGCCGCTCAATCTGCTGCTGCTGAAGAACATCGGCGTCGCCGGCTTCAACTGGGGTACCTACGTCGGCTGGGCGCCGGGCGACAACCGGGAGACCTATGCGCCGCAGGTGCGGGCGCTCTGGCGCCGGCTGCTCGAATGGTGGCAGGCCGGCCAGATCGCGCCGACCGTGCAGGCGCGCTTTCCGCTGCAGGATTTCCGTGCCGCCATGGCGGCGGTGCGCGAGCGTAGCGTGCTGGGCCGGGTGGTGCTGCTGCCGGGTGCTTAGATCGCCGCGCCCTGCGGCACCGAGGCGACGAGCCAGTCGCGGAACAGGATGATCTTTTCCGTCTCCGGCACATCCTCCGGCGTGACCACGTAGAAGCCTGCCTCCGCCGGCAGTTTCACCGCGAAGGGCACGACCAGCCGGCCGGCGGCGATATCGGCTTCCACATAGGCCGAGCGGCCCATGGCGATGCCGAGGCCGTCCACCGCCGCCTGCACCGCCATCCAGCTCACGTCGAAGGTCAGGCCCGGCCGCGCCGTCGCCAGCTTGCCCGGCAGGCCGGCGGCGGTGAGCCAGAGCTGCCAATCCTCGCGGCCGATGCTCGCGTGCAGCAGGGTGTGCTGGGCGATGTCCTCCGGCCGGCGCAGCGGCTTGTCGCCCTTCAGCAACACCGGACTGCATACCGGGAACAGATCCTCCGCCATCAGCCAGACCGCGCGCACGCCCGGCCAATGGCCGCGGCCGTAGCGGATTGCCACGTCGATCTCCTCGCGGCGAAAGTCGACCAGGCTGGTCGAACTGCTGATGCGGACGTCGATCTCAGGATGCGCCTCCTGGAAGGCCGCGAGCCGCGGCATCAGCCATTTGGCCGCCAGCGAGGCGATGGTGCTGACCGTCAACAACCGATCCCGCTTCGGCTGCTTCAGTCGGTCGGTGGCCAGCCGCAGGTCGTCGAAGGCGGCGCGGATCGCCGGCAGGTATTCGCGTGCCTCGCGTGTCAGTTGCAGGGCGCGGTTGCGGCGGACGAAAAGCTTGAGGTCGAGCTGCTCCTCCAGCCGGCGGATCTGGTGGCTGATGGCGGTCTGCGTCACGTTCAGCTCCGCCGCCGCCTGGGTGAAGCTCAAATGGCGGGCCGCGGCCTCGAAGGCGCGCAGTCCGTTCAAGGATGGCAGCCAGGTCGTCATCCGGCCCTCTATAACATGAAATTATCTCATGTAAAATGGGACAAACTGTCGTTTGCCGGTCGATCATTCCGATAATAATTTCATGGCAGGCGAAATTGACCCGAGGTGGTTGCCATGACTGACCTGACGTTCGGTTCCCTGTCCGTACTGCCGCATCCCGATTTCCTGACCCGGGTTTCCTCGCTGGTGTCCGTCTGGCATCGGCGCTCGCGCCAGCGCTCTGAGCTGGCCCGGCTCAACGACCTGGAACTCCGCGACCTCGCGCTGACCCCGATGCAGGCCGCCTACGAAGCGCGCAAGCCCTTCTGGCGCGATTGAGAGGCGCCTGCCGCCTCCGGCCGTGCAAGCGATGAATTCCAATTCATCAGCAACCTGATGATCATGGCCGGGCCCTGTCGGAACAGCGCGGCAGGGCCTTGGATCGTTTACCAAATCATTACTCAGGCGTGGGCAAACTGCCGTAGCGATGAAGCGGGGTGTGGGCGGGTGCGCGTTTGACCGCGCGTCGCCTCACTTCCCGCCTGGTCGCTTTCTTGGGGTGCGAGCGTGAACAAGCCCTTGCCGGCGCCTATTCACAAAACCCTAGCGAACAGGGTCGACGTTACGCCCGACGCGACCGCGCCGCCAGGCGGGGCTGCCGCCTGGCCGCCGCCCTCCCGCAGCCTCGAAGGCATCCTGGCGACGGTCGGCTGGGCGGCCGGCGCGCTCTTCACGGCCGCCGCCGACCTGCAGGCGAAGCTCGATGAATTGCTGGTTCGGCTCGGCACCGCGACCGGCGCCAGCCGCGCCTACGTCTTTGAAAATACCTTCGATGCCAGCGCCCGACTTGCCGCCGTGCAGCGCCATGAATGGCGCGCCAAGGGCATGCCGGCGGTTGCCGGCGAAGCATCGCTGTCGCCTCTGCCCTATTTCTCGCGCTGGCGCGAGGCGTTGGCGGGAAACGATGTGGTTGCCGGCCGGGTGACGGACTTCTCGACCGACATGCAGGACTTCCTGCGCCGGCGCAACAGCCTGTCGATCCTGCTGGTGCCGATCTTCGTCGGCGACGGCTGGTGGGGCGTGCTCGGCTTCGACGACTGCCGCGAGATGCGGGCCTGGCCTGCGGCCGACATCGACGCGATCAAGGCGCTGGCCGCGATGCTGGGCGCCGCCATCCTGCGCCGCCGGCTGGACGAGATCCAGAGCGCCGAGGAGGCGCGCTACAAGGATTGCGCAGAGATCGCCGCGGATTGGTTCTGGGAACAGGACGCCGATCTCCGCTACACGATGGTCACGCCGAAACGCTCCGGCACATGGGGCGAGGTCGCGCGGCAAAGCCTCGGCAAGACCCGCCGCGAGACCGACCTCGGCGATGTTTCGGAGGCAGCCTGGCGCGAACACGCGGAAATCCTGGCAAAGCGCCTGCCGTTCGAGAATTTTCGCTACACGAAGCGCGACAATACCGGCCGCAAGCACCACCTGGTGACGGCGGGCCGGCCGTTCTTCGACGCCGGCGGAAAATTTCTCGGCTATCGCGGCGCCGGCAAGAACATCACCGCGCAAGTCGAGGCGGCCGAGCGCGCCCGCGCGGCCGAACAGTTGCTGCGCGCCGCCGTCGAAAGTCTGAACGACGGTTTCGCCGTGTTCGACGCCGACGATCGGCTGGTGCTGTGCAACGAACGGATGCGCGAAATCTCGCCGGCCCTCGCCCATGCCTGGGTGCCCGGCCGGAGCTATGGCGAGATCGTGCGGCTGGCGGCGGAAACCGGCCAGATCACCGAGGCCGTCGGCCGTGAAGACGAATGGGTCCGCGAACGCCTGGCCACCCATCGCACCCCGGCTGCCGCCCGCGTAGTCGGCCGGACCAAGAGCGGCCGCTGGATCGAGAACAAGGAAATGCCGATCGCCGACGGCGGGCTGGTCGTCGTTCGCGGCGACATCACCGAAATGAAACAGCGCGAGCAGGATATCGAGCAGAGCCGCGCCCATGCGGAGCGGATGCAGCGGCGCCTGGTCGATGCGATCGGCAGCCTGCCGGACGGGTTCGTCTACTACGACGAAAATGACCAGCTCGTCGTCTACAACCAGGCCTATCTGAACACCTACGCCTCCTTCGCCGACAAGATCCATCCCGGGCAGACCTTCCTCGAGATCGCCAACATGGCCTGGGACGCCGGCATGGTGCGCGACACCAATATCGACAAGGAAGCCTGGCTGGCCGAGCGTCTGCTCGCACACCAGAATCCAGGCGCGCCGGTCGAGCGCTGCCTCGACGACCAGCATTGGGTTCGCGTGCTGGAGAAGCGCACCACCGAAGGCGGCTTCGTCAGCGTCGGCATCGATATCACGGAGCTCAAGTCGCGCGAGCAGGCGCTCCGCGAATCGGAAGAACGCTTTTCCGGTTACTTCATCCATGCGCCCGAAGCGCTCTTCGTCATGCGCGTCGAGGCTGACGGCCGCCTGACCTACGAGGCGCAGAATCCCGTGCACGGCGAGCGGACTGGTCTCGCCTCCGAACAATGCATCGGCAAGACGCCGCAGCAATGCCTGGATCCGACGCGCGCTGCGCAAGTCGACGGGCATTTCGCCGCCTGCATCGCGGCACGCACGCCGATCCGCTATATCGAGGAGTTCGACAGGCCTGACGGCCGGGTGAGTTGGGACACCACCCTGGTGCCGATCTGCGACAAGAGCGGCGCCATCGTCCGCATTCTCGGCAGCTCGCGCAATGTCACCGATCAGCGCCGGGTCGAGGCCGAACTGGTCTCGGCCAAGGAGCAGGCGGAAGCCAGCAACCACGCCAAGTCGAACTTCCTGGCCAACATGAGCCATGAGCTGCGCACGCCGCTCAATGCCGTGATCGGCTTTTCCGAAATCCTGGCAACCGAGCTGCTCGGCCGCCTCGGCTCGCCGAAATATGTCGAATATGCGCAAGACATCCAGCGCAGCGGCCGCCACCTGCTCGAGCTGATCAACGACATCCTCGACATGTCGCGCATCGAAGCCGGGCGCTACGAGCTGAGCCGCGAAAGCATCGAGCCCTACCAGCTCATCACCGAAGTGGTGCGCCTGGTGTCGGTCAATGCCACCCAGGCCGGCGTCGCGCTGTCCAACCGGGCACCGAGCGATCTGCCGGTGACGGAAGTGGACCGGCGGGCGCTGCGCCAGGTGCTGCTCAACCTGCTGTCGAACGCGATCAAGTTCACGCCGAAGGGCGGCGCCGTCACCATCTCGGCCGAGGCCACGGCCGACATGCTGGCCGTCACCGTGGCCGACAGCGGCATCGGCATCGCCAAATCCGATCTCGCGCGTCTCGCCAAGCCCTTCGAGCAGGTCGACAATGCCATGACCCGGCGCCAGGAAGGCAGCGGCCTCGGCCTGGCCATAAGCAAGGCGCTGGCCGAATTGCACGGCGGGCGGCTTGCCATCGACAGCGAACTCGGCGTCGGCACGCGGGTCACGATCACCCTGCCGCGGCCGGCGCCCGGTGCGACCGTTCCGGCCGCAGTCTAGGGTTTGCTCGGCGCCGCGGCGGTCGCCTGCATGGCGACCGAATCGCCGGTGATAAGGAAGATCACCTCGCCGTTCGAGGCCTTGTAGGTCCATTTCTCCAGGGGGCCGAGCTTGGCGATGTCGCTCGGCTTGCCGAGCGCCTGCTCCAGATCGGCCTTGGTGTGGACATTGGCCGCCTTCTTCAGCATGTCCTCCTTGTCCGGCGGTCCGCAGGCGGAAAGGCTTGCCAGCATCGCCGCCAGCACGACGGCGGCCAACGGGCGGGAACGGAGGGACATGGTAGCTCCGGCAGGCGGCATCGCCTCATTCTAGCCTGCCGGCCGCCGCACGACACAAGTTTTGCCGCTGGCCGCGCGGCCGCCTCAGCCCGCGGCGGGGCGCGCCGGCTTCACCGGGTGCAGCGAGCGGAAGCTGATGGCGATGCGGTTCCAGGCATTGATGCTGGCGATCAGCAGGGTGAGATTCACCACCTCCGCCTCCGTGAAATGCTGGCGCAAGCCGTCGTAGGCGGCGTCCGGCACGTGCGTCTCCGCCACCTGGGTCACCGCCTCGGTCCAGGCCAGGGCTGCCCGCTCGCGCTCGCTGTAGAGCGGCGATTCGCGCCAGGCGTTGAGCAGATAGAGCCGTTCCTCGGTTTCGCCGTGCGCGCGCGCGTCCCTCGTGTGCATGTGCAGGCAAAAGGCGCAGCCATTGATTTGCGAGGCGCGCGTGCGCACCAGCTCGGCCAGCGACGCTTCGAGACCGCAGGACTGGATATAGCCTTCCAGCGCCGCCATTGCCTGCATCGCCCCGGGTGCCGCCTGATAGGGGTTCAATCTCGCTTTCATGATCGTGGTCTCCTTCTTTCGCGCAGGAACAATGCAAGGTCGCGCCTGACGCTCAATGCCCGCCGCCGGCGCCCAGGTGATCGGGCTTCTGCAGCAGCAGGGCGGCGAGCAGGGCCGCGATCAGCGCGGCACCGAGCAGATAGAACGTGTCGCCGAAAGCCATGATATAGGCTTGCACGTGCACGCGCCCGCCGACCGCGATAGCGGCCTTTTGCAGCGCCGCGGCGGGATCGGCGATGCCGTGCGACAGGAAATACCGGGTCAATTCCTCGATGCGCGCCCGGGTCGCTTCCGCGAACAGCGAAACCGACTGGGTCAGCACGTTCGAGTGGAACTGTTCGCGCTTGGTCAGGAAGGTCTGCAGCACGGCGATGCCGATGGCGCCGCCGAGATTGCGGTTCATGTTGAAGAGAGCCGAGGCGGAGCCGGCGTTGGCCGCCTCGATGCCGGCGGCGGCCACGGCGGCGAGCGGCGCGAAGCAGAGCGCCTGGCCGATGGCGCGGACGATATTCGGCCACAGGAGCTGATCGGCGGCGTAGTCGGCGTTCAGGTCGATGTTCATGAAGTTGCTGGCGGCGAAAAGCGCAAAGCCGGCGACGATCAGCAAGCGGGCGTCGAAACGCCGCATCAGGCGCGGCACCAGCGGGATCAGCAGGAGCTGCGGCAGGCCGGTCCAGGCCAGCACCGTGCCGATCTGTTCGGCGTTGTAGCCTTGGATTTGCGCCAGATACTCCGGCAGGATGAAGACCGAGCCGTAGAGCGCGAAGCCCATGAGGAAGTTGGCGAGGACGCCGAAGCCGAAATTGCGCTGCGCCAGCAGGCGGAGATTCAACAGCGGCTTCCTTGCCGTGAGTTCGATGGCCAGAAACAGGGCGAGCGACACGGCGGCGACGACGGCAAGCCGGACGATGAAGGGCGAGCCGAACCAGTCGTCCTTGTTGCCCTCTTCGAGCATGGTCTGCAACGAGCCGAGGCCGAGCGCCATGGTCGCGATGCCGGGCCAGTCGCCCTCCTTCAACAACGACAGTTGCAGCGGCGCGCGCTCGAGCGAAAACCACAGCATGCCGACCATCAGCGCGCCGGGCACCAGGTTGACATAAAAGATATATTGCCAGCCGTAGTTTTCCGTCAGATAGCCGCCGATGGTCGGGCCGATGGCTGGGGCGAAGGTGGCCGAAATGGCGAAGAGAGCCTGGCCGATGGGCTGCTTCGCCTTGGGCAGCAGCGTGAGGATGATGGTGAAGGCCATCGGAATCAGCACGCCGCCGGTGAATCCCTGCACGGCACGGAGCACGATCATCTGGCCGAGATTTTGCGCCATGGCGCAAGCGGCGGAGAAGACCAGGAACAGGACCGCGTTGGTCAGCAGGAAAATCCGCAGCGAGAAGATGCGGGCGAGCCAGGCGCTCAGCGGAATGACGATGATCTCGGCCACCAGATACGAGGTCGAGATCCAGCCGCCGTCGTCGATGCCGGTGCCGATGCCGCCCTCGATATCGGCGAGCGAGGCGTTGACGATCTGGATGTTGAGCACCGCCATGAAGGCGCCGAGGGTGGCGCCGAGCACCGCCAGCCAGGTCTTCAGCGGCACACCCGGCGCGGCGGTCCGCGGTCTGGCGAGTTGCGTATGGTCGGCGCTGGCGATGACGGCGGTCGACATGGCGGCGATCCCCGTGGCGTGAGCTGGCAGACGGTCGGTTCAGCCGCCCTTTGCCGGGTTGCGCGCGGCATTGGCGGCGACATGCGGCGAGCCGGCCGTGCCCTGCTCGGCAAGGACGCTTGCCTTGGTGTCGATGGTCGGTTCGACCGACATGCCGGGGCGCAGCAGGCCGGACAGCGGGCTGGCGTCGAGCACGATCTTCACCGGCACCCGCTGCACGATCTTGGTGAAATTGCCGGTCGCGTTGTCCGGCGGCAGCAAGGCGAACTCCAGGCCGCTGGCCGGCGACAGGCTGTCGACGTGACCGCGGAGCCTGACGCCCGGGAAGCTGTCGACCTCGACCTCGGCCGGCTGGCCGTTCCGGACGTGGGTGAGCTGCGTTTCCTTGAAGTTCGCCACCACATAGACCGCGCGCAGCGGCACCACCGCCATGAGCTGGGTGCCGGCCTGCACGAATTGGCCGACGCGAAGCGAGCGGGCGCCGACCGTGCCGTCGACCGGCGCGGTGATGGTGGTGTAGGAGAGGTTCAGCTCGGCCTGATGCGCCACCGCCTGGGCGTGGCCAAGCTCTGCTTCCGCTCGGACCCGCTCGGTGGCCAGCACGTCGACCTTCTTTTCCGCGGCGAGCAAGCCGGCGCGCTCGCCCTGTAGCTCCGCGGTCCGCTCGCGCAGGGTCGCCTCGGCCTGCTGGGCCCGCTGGACCGTGCCATAGCCGGTCCGTACCAGGTCCTGGTAGCGGGCATTGTCCTGCTCGGCGAACTTCAGCGGTGCCTCGGTGGCGGCGATGGCCGCCTTCTCCTGATCGATGAGCGACTGCTGCAGGACGAGCTGGGCATCCAGGTTGCGGATGGCCGCCGCCGCGGCGGCGACGTCGGCGCGGGCCTGGTCCAGGGCGTTAAGGAAATCGCGGTCGTCGATGCGGGCCAGCAACTGGCCGGCCTTCACCGGCTCGTTGTCCTGCACCAGGACCGCGGCGATATAGCCGGACACTTTCGGCGCCACCGTGGTGTAGTCGGCCTGGACATAGGCGTCGTCGGTGGACACGCGATAGCGGCCGACAGTCCAGTAGGCGTGGCCGTAGTAGGCCGTCGCGGCGACGCCGGCGAGGGCTGCCGCGCCGAGGGCGGTCCCTTTCAGCAGCCGGCGGAAGGGCTGCGGGCCCGTGTCCGCGCCCTTGGCGCTACCGATCGCGGCGGTTTCAGCATAGGCGGCCATCGCACTCTCCCTTGTCCCTCGGCGCCCTGCCTGTGGCGCCCGTACGATGGGGAAAGATGCAATATGCTCTTAGATATGATAATTGGTTTGCTAATTGAAATATTATCAATCTGTAATTTATAATAAAGGCGAACCATGGACCGCCTGACTGGCCTGACCGTGTTTACCCGCGTGGTCGAGAACGGCAGTTTTTCGGCGGCGGCGCGGCGCCTGAACATGTCGGTGACGATGGCAAGCAACCACATGCGCGCCCTGGAGGATCGGCTGGGTGCCCGGTTGCTGAACCGCACCACGCGCCGGGTCAGTCTGACCGAGGTCGGCAAGGCCTATTACGAGCGCTGCAGGCAGATCCTCGCCGAGCTCGAGGAGGCCGACGGCGCCGCGGCGGCGCTGCAATCGGCGCCGCGCGGCACGCTCCGCCTGTTCACCAGCACCAACATCGTCCGCTTCATCTCGCCCCTGGTGGCGGAGTTCCTAGCGCTCTATCCCGAGGCACGGATCGAACTCAGCCTCGGTGAGCGCATGGTCGACCTGGTGGAGGAAGGCTTCGATCTGGCGATCCGCACCACGCCGATAACGGATTCGAGCATGATCGTGCGCCGCCTGGCCGGCTGGCAACACATCCTCTGCTGTGCCCCGGCCTATCTGGAACGGCACGCGCCGCCGACGCGGCTGGCCGACCTGGCCCGGCACAACTGCCTGCGCTATTCCTACTACCCCTATGGCGACGACTGGCATTTCATCGCGCCCGACGGCACGCCGGCATCGGTGCGGGTGAGCGGCAATCTGCTGACGCACAGCGGCAACACGCTGCTCTATATGGCGCTGCGCGGGCAGGGGCTGTTCCTGGCGCCGAGCTTCATCGCCGCCGACGACATCAAGGCCGGCCGCCTGGTGCGCCTGCTCGCCGATCACCAGCCGCTGCATTTCGACATCAGCGCGCTCTATCCGCATCGCAACTACGTGGCGACCAAAGTGCGCCGCTTCATCGACCTCGTTGCCGAGCGTTTTCGCGAGCACCAGCAGTGGCTCGATCCGCAGGCCGCCGGTTGAAGGGCGTTCCTGGCCCGCTCGCCATGCCGCCGACCGTCTTGGTTCATTGACGCTTCCTGCCGTAAGCTCTCGCCGGGAGGAAGCCGATGTCATCGCAGACCGAACAGCGGGCCGGAGAGGTCGTTCAGCAGGTACGCGCCCGGCTCGGCGAAAAATTCAAGGCCGAAGCCGGCGCCGAGATCGATGCCTTCGCCCAGCGCTTTTTCGCCCGGGTGGCGCCGGACGACGTGCTCAGCCGCGGCATCGACAATCTCTACGGCGCCGTGCTCAGCCTGTGGAAGTTCGCCGAGAAGCGGCAGCCGGGCGCGGCAGAGCTTCGCGCCTTCAATCCGAAGCTCGACCAGGACGGCTGGGCATCGCCGCATACGGTCGTCGAAATCGTCAACGACGACATGCCGTTCCTGGTCGATACCGTGGCCATGACCCTGACCGGTCTCGGCCACAAGGTGCAATGGCTGATCCATCCCGTGGCCACCACGCGCCGCAGCGACGCGGGCAAGCGGCTGCACCAGGGCGGCACCGCCTGGTCGGAATCGCTCATGCACGTCGAGATCGGCGCATTGACCGATGCCACCGCCATTGCCGCGATCGAGGCGCGCCTGAGCGCGGCGCTCGGGGATGTGAGGGCCGCGGTCGCCGACTGGCGGGCCATGCTCGGCAAGCTCGACGATGCCGTCCTTGCCCTGGAACGCCGCCCGCCGCCGATCGAGGCGGACGAGGTCGCCGAAGCCGTCGCGCTGCTGCGCTGGATGGCGGCCGACAACTTCACCTTTCTCGGCTATCGCGAATACGACTATGCCGCGGGCCAGGAGGCGATGCGCATCGTCGAGGGAACCGGCCTCGGCATCCTGCGCCAGTCGGAACGGCGGGTGATGATCAGCCAGGAAGGCGCGCTCGCCGCCTCAGATACGGTGCTGCGTTTCCTGCGGCGGCACGAGGCGCTGATCGTCACCAAAGCCAACGCGCGCTCCACCGTGCATCGTCCGGTGCTGCTGGACTATGTCGGCGTGCGTCGCTTCGACGACCAGGGCAACGCCGTCGGCGAATACCGCTTCGTCGGGCTGTTCACCTCGGCCGCCTATAACCGCAATCCCCGCGATATTCCACTGTTGCGCCGCAAGGTCGCCCGGGTGATCGAGCGCGCCGGCCTGGCGCCGCAGAGCCACGACGGCAAGGCGTTGCTGAACATTCTGGAGACCTATCCGCGCGACGAGCTGTTCCAGATCGGCGAGGCCGACCTGGAGGCGACAGCCGGCGGCATCCTGCTTCTGCAGCAGCAGCCGCGCACCAGGCTCTTCGTGCGGCGCGACGAGTTCGACCGCTTCGTCTCGGTGCTCGTCTTCGTGCCGCGCGAGGCTTACGGCACCGCGCTTCGCGAGCGCGTCGGCGCGCTTCTGCGCGAGGCTTTCGCCGGCCGTATCAGCAATTTCTACACGCAGGTCGGCGACGAGCCGCTGGCGCGCATCCACTTCATCGTCGCGGTCACGCCGGGGCGCGCGGCGGAGCCCGACATCGAAGCCCTGGAACGGCGCGTCGCCGCCGCCACGCGCACCTGGGCCGACGACCTGGCCGAGGCGCTGAACACCCATTGCGGCGAGGAGCGGGGCGGCCAGCTATGGCGCCGCTATGCCGGCGCCTTTCCCGCCGGCTATCGCGAACGCTATGACCCCGCCGTGGCCTGCGCCGATATCGAGCGGATCGATGCGCTCGGTCCTGCCGCGCCGATCGCGGTCAATCTGCATCGCCCGCTGGAAGCGGGCGCGGCGGAGCTCCGCTTCAAGCTCTATCGCGTCGGGCAGCCGGTCGCGCTATCGGACTGCCTGCCGATGCTGGAGCATCTCGGTCTCAAGGTGATCGAGGAACATCCGTTCAAGATCGAGGCGGCGGGCGAGGGGGAGCCGGTCTGGCTGCACGACCTCAGCCTGCTGGCGCCGCCGGACCTGGACATCGTCCTCGATAGGGTCAAGGACAAGTTCGAGACCGCCTTCATCCATATCTGGCAAGGCGCCATGGAGGACGACCGGTTCAACCGGCTGGTGCTGCTCGCGCGCCTGGAATGGCGCGAGATCGTCGTGCTGCGCGCCATCTGCAAGTACCTGCGGCAGGCCGGCATTGCCTTCAGCCAGGCCTATATGGAAGAGGCGCTGTGCAACAACGCCGGCCTCGCCCGCATGATGGTCGGGCTGTTCCATCAGCGTTTCGAACCGAAGTTCGAGCGCGAACGCGATGCGCGCGCGGCCGAGATCGAAGCGGCCATCGCCCTGGCGCTCGATCAGGTGGCGAGCCTCGACGAGGACCGCATCCTGCGCCGCTTCCTCAACGTCATCGGCGCCATGCGCCGCACCAACTTCTATCAACGCGACGCGGTCGGCGCGCCGAAGCCTTATCTCTCGTTCAAACTGGAAAGCGCCGCGGTGGACGAACTGCCGCTGCCGCGGCCCTTCGTGGAAATCTTCGTCTATTCGCCGCGCATGGAGGGAATTCACCTCCGCGGCGGCCGGGTGGCGCGCGGCGGCATCCGCTGGTCCGACCGGCGTGAAGATTTCCGCACCGAAATCCTCGGGCTGATGAAGGCGCAGCAGGTGAAGAACGCGGTCATCGTGCCGGTCGGCGCCAAGGGCGGCTTCGTGCCCAAACGTCCGCCCGTCGACGGCGGTCGCGAGGCCGTCCAGGCCGACGGCATCGAATGCTATCGCACGCTGATCCGCGGCCTGCTCGATATCACCGACAATCACGCCGGCGACCGCATCGTGCCGCCGGACAAGGTGGTGCGGCGCGACGGCGACGATCCCTACCTCGTGGTTGCCGCCGACAAGGGCACCGCGACCTTTTCCGACATCGCCAACGCCTTGTCGCTGGAATACGGCTTCTGGCTCGGCGACGCTTTCGCTTCCGGCGGCTCGGCCGGCTACGATCACAAGAAAATGGGCATCACCGCCCGCGGCGCCTGGGAGATGGTGAAGCGGCATTTCCGTGAGCTCGGCACGGACATCCAGGCGGAGGATTTCACCGTGGTCGGCATCGGCGACATGTCCGGCGATGTCTTCGGCAACGGCATGCTGCTGTCGCCGCATATCCGCCTGTTGGCGGCCTTCGACCACCGGCACATCTTCGTCGATCCCGATCCCGTCGCCGCGGTGGCCTTCCGCGAACGGCGGCGCCTGTTCGACCTGCCGCGCTCGTCCTGGGCCGACTACGATGCGAAGCTGATCTCCGCCGGCGGCGGCGCGTTCGACCGCAAGGCGAAGTCGGTTCGCCTCACGCCGGAGATCAAGGCACGCTTCGGGATCGAACGCGACAGCCTGACGCCGACGGAGCTGATCCGCGTGCTGCTCACGGCGGAAGTCGATCTGTTGTGGAACGGCGGCATCGGGACCTACGTCAAGGCCGCGAGCGAGACCAGCGCCGACGTCGGCGACCGCGCCAACGATGCGCTGCGCGTCGACGGCCGCGACCTGCGGGCCAAGGTCGTCGGCGAGGGTGGCAATCTCGGCTTTACCCAGCGCGGCCGCATCGAATACGCCTTGCGGGGCGGCCGCATCAATACCGACGCGCTCGACAATTCCGCCGGCGTCGATACCTCGGATCACGAGGTCAACATCAAGATCCTGCTCGATGCCGTGGTCGCCGCCGGCGACCTCACGATCAAGCAGCGCGACAAGCTGATGGCCGAGATGAGCGACGAGCTGGCGGCGTTGATCCTGCAGGACAACTACCTTCAGGGGCAGGCGGTCTCGGTCGCCGAGGCGCAGGGAACGGCACTGCTGCCTTCCTTCATCCGGCTCATGCGCTCGCTGGAACAGCGCGGCCGTCTCGACCGCGCGGTCGAATTTCTGCCCGACAATGCCGCGCTGCTGGAGCGGCAGAACGCCGGCAGCGGCCTGACCCGGCCGGAGATCGCCGTGCTTCTCGCCTATGCCAAGATGTCGCTCTACGACGACCTGCTGGACAGCGACCTGCCGGACGAGACGCATTTCGCCGTCGATCTGGCGAAGTACTTCCCGCGGCCGCTGCGCAAGAATTTTCAGGGCGCGATCGACGGCCACCGGCTGCGGCGCGAAATCGTTGCCACCTCGGTCGCCAACAGCATCATCAACCGGGTCGGTCCCGGCTTCGTCGGCGACATCCGCGAGGAGACGGAGGCGGATGCGGCGGCCATAGCCCGCGTCTATGTGGTGAGCCGCGACAT
>DATKQA010000335.1:0-7604 GCA_035523835.1 Candidatus Sulfotelmatobacter sp. | reverse complement strand
AAGGTGGCGGTGGAGAAGGGCGACATGCTGCTGCTCCATACCGGCTTCGCCCAGGCCTTGCTCGACATGAAGAAGAATCCCGACGAAGACGTGCTGCACCACGCCTATGCGGTGCTCGATGGCCGCGACCCGAAACTGCTGAAATGGATCGCCGACAGCAACATCGCCGCGCTGATCGCTGATAACTACGCCGTGGAAGCCGCACCCTCGCGCCCCGGCGGCGAGCACGCCCATGCCTCGCTGCCGATCCACGAACTCTGCCTGTTCAAGCTCGGCCTCAACCTCGGCGAACTCTGGTACCTGACCGAGCTGGCGAGCTGGCTGCACAATCACAAGCGCAACCGCTTCCTGCTGACCGCGCCTCCGCTCCGCCTGCCCGGCGCGGTAGGCTCGCCGGCGACGCCGATCGCCACAGTGTGAGCGCCGCCGGCCGCGACGACGGCGGCGCCGCGCGCCGCGGCACTTTCGTGCTGGTGGTGGGGCCGAGCGGCGCCGGCAAGGATTCGATCATCGACGGCGCCCGATCGGCATTTGCCGGGGAGGCCGATTTCGTCTTTCCGCGGCGTTACATCACCCGCCCGGCGGAGGCCGGCGGCGAGGCGCACGTGGCATTGACGCCCGCGGCCTTTGCGCGCCGCCGCCTGGCCGGCGATTTCCTGCTGGAGTGGCATGCGCACGGCCTCGACTATGCGCTGCCGCGGACCATCGCCGCCGAGCTCGCCGCCGGCCGTACGGTGACTGCCAATGTGTCACGCAGCGTGATCGAGGCGGCCCGCGGCCGCTTCCAGCCGCTCGTGGTGGCGGAGGTGACGGCGCCTGACGGCGTGCTCGGCGCGCGCATCCGCGCCCGCGGGCGCGAGGCCGCCGCTGATGTCGCCGCACGGCTTGAACGCGCCAGGGCCGAACGGCCGCGCGGTGCCGACGTGGTCACCATCGTCAATGACGGTCCGCTGGCGCGCGCGGTCACCGCCTTCGTCGCCCTGCTGCGCGATACCCGGCGGGGCGAAATCTGAATTCACTGGCACAATTCGATCTGCGACGAAACATTGCCGCCGCGGCCCGCGCCATCATGAATGTCAACAGAACCGAGGTGACGGCGTGAGCGGCAACGAGGTGGTGCGCGACCGGGCTGAGCTAAAGGCTGGGCAAAGCTCGCTCACCCTCGTGCTCATGCTGATCGCCATGACCGCCTTCAGCCAGTTCTTCCGCACCTCGGTCGGCACCATCGCGCCGGAGCTGCGCGTCGACATCGGCCTCGATGCGCGCCTGCTCGGCCTGGCCAACGGCAGTTTCTTCATAGCCTTCCTCGTTCTGCAGCTCCCGCTCGGCGTGCTGTTCGACCGTTACGGCGTGCGGCGCTGCGTCGTCGCCTTGACGGGACTCGCCGCGCTCGGCTCGCTCTGGGGGGCCTATGCCTTCGATCCCTGGAGCTTCATCGCCTCCCGCGTGCTGGTCGGCATCGGCTCCGCCGGCTATTTCATGGGCGCGCTGGTGGTGGCCGGCGCCTGGTTTCGCGACCGCCGCTTCGTCGGCGTGCTGAGCTGGGTCTATGCGCTGAGCAATATCGGCACGCTCGCGGCCACGGCGCCGCTTTCCGCCGCGGCGGAGGGGATCGGCTGGCGCGCGGCCTTCGCCGTCATCGCCGCGATCACGCTGGCGCTTGGGCTTGCGCTCCATCTGTTCCTGCGCGACAGCCCGGCCGATGCGACGACGCGGCTGGCGTCCGGGGGCTCGCCCGCCGCCCTGGTGGATGGCTGGCGCGAGGTCTGGCGCACGCCGGGCCTGGCGCCGATCCTGGCCATGGCGGCCATCGCCTATGCCTCGGTCAGCACGATGCTTGGCACCTGGGCGGCGCCCTATCTGAACGACGTGTTCGGCGCCGGCCCCTACGTGCGCGGCGAATGGCTGCTGGTCTTCGCCGTGGCGCAGGTGGCCGGCACACTCGGCTGGGGGCAGATCGCGGCGCACCGGGTCGGCACCGGGTGGGTGATCGTCCGCTGCGCCGCGGCGGGCGTCGTCGTGCTCGGCCTCCTGGCGCTTTGGCCGAACCCGCCGCTTTGGCTCGCCGCCGGCCTGGTGGCCTGCTTCTGCCTGCTCGCCTCCTTCGGTTCGCTGGTGATGATGGAGGGCCGGCAACTGTTCCCGGAACATATCGCCGGGCGCGGCATCACCACCGTCAACCTGTCCCAGGTCGGCGGCTCGGCCCTGCTGCCGGTCGTCACCGGCGCCATCATCGGCTGGGCGCCGGCCGCCGGCGGCGAAGGTTCCGCGCTCGCCTACCGGCTCGCCTTCGGCGTCATCGCGCTTTGCCTGCTCGCCGGCCTCCTCGCCTACCGCCACCTGCCGCGGGAATAGGGCCTCTCTGCCGCGCCGCAAAATTTTTTTAGGTTCGCCGCTTCCGCGCCCTGCGCTACGCTGTTTCGTCGCGGGATTCGCTGTCGCCGCGGTTGCCGGGAGGCACGGTCATGGAGAACGGGCATCGGATCGAGACACGGAACACGGCCTTCTTTCGCCACGCCTATGCCGGCGATCACGCGGATATGCGCCGGCTCTACGAGCAGGCCAAGATCGATCAATGGAATGCCGCCCGGGACATCGATTGGGCGCTGCCGCTCGAAGGCGACGGCGGGCTGATTTCCGACGACCTCGTGGACATCCATGGTACCCGGTTCTGGGACGGGCTCACGGAGGCCCAGCGCGTCGAGCTCAATCATCGCGTAAGCCGGTGGCGCCTCTCCACCCTGGTGCACGGCGAACACGGCGCCATGCTGCTCTGCAGCCAGCTTGTCGAGCATGTGGTCGGCCAGGATGCCAAGCTGTTTCAGGCGACCCAGGTGGCGGACGAAGCGCGACACAACGAGGTGTTGCAGCGCTATCTCGATCTTCGGCTTGACGGCCGGCCTTATCCGATCGCGGGCAACGTCAGAGAGATTTTCGACACGCTGCTCACCACCTCGTCCTGGCACCTGAAGACCATCGGCCTGCAGCTCGTCGCCGAAACCTTCGCCGTGTCGCTGTTCCGCATGCTGGCGGAATCCTCGAAGGACCAGGTGCTGCGGCAGGTCTGCCGGCGCATCCTGCAGGACGAGGCGCGCCACATGGGCTTCGCCATGCTGGCGCTGCCCGCCGTCATCGGCGAGGCGAGCGAGGCCGAGCGGCGCGAGATGGAGGATTTCGCCGTCTGGGCCCTGAACCGGACCTTGACCGGCATTTTCCCGCTCGCCGCCTACGAGGAGATGGGCTTCACCGCGGCCGACATCCGCGAGATCAAGCGCTACCGGCACGAACGCGCCGCCGGCGGCGACGAGACCGCTTTCCGCAAATACTTCCGCCGCGACCTGCATGGCGGCCTGGTTCGCAACCTGCGCAAGGTCGGCCTGCTCAACGAGCGGATTTCGCCGAGCCTGCAGTCCCTCGGCATCAGCCTGTCCGCCGCCTGAGACGGCGGCCGGTCTACGCCGCCCGTTCCAGGCCGAAAGCCTCGGCCAGCAGCTCGTAGGAGCGCACGCGAGCGCCGAAATCGTGGCAGATGGTGACGACCACCAACTCGTCGACGCCGTAATCCTCGGCCATGGCGGTCAGGCCGGCCTTCACCTGCTCCGGCGCGCCGACGATGGAGCGGCCGGCGCTGGCGCGGATGAAGGCGCGCTCGCGCTCGCTATAGGGATGCGCCGCCGCCTGTTCGGGGGTCGGAAAAGGGCCGAGATGGCCGGTGGCGAGACGCAGCAGCCAGAGTTCGCGGCTGGAGGCGAGGCGTCGCGCCTCCGCCTCTGTATCCGCCGTCACCACCGAAATGCCGACGCTGGCGCGCGGCGCCGCGGCCCATTCGGAGGCCTGGAAGTAGCGCCGATAGGCGTCGACGATGGCGGCACCGCTCTGGCCGGTGATGAAATGGGCGAAGGAGAAGGCGAGGCCGAAATGCGCGGCATAGGCGGCACTCTGATCGCTGGAGCCTAGCAGCCAGAGCTCCGGCACGCTCGGCCCCGCCGGCATGGCAGTGATCCCGGCGAAGGGATGTTCCAGCGGCAGCCCGCCGCGGAGATAGCCGGCGACATCGGCGATCTGGTTGGGAAACTCCTCGATGCCGAGAGCGCCCGGCCCGTGCTGCAGCGCCCGTGCGGTATGCTGGTCGGAGCCCGGCGCGCGGCCGATGCCGAGATCGATGCGGCCGGGATAGAGCGTCTCCAGCATGCGGAAGTTTTCCGCCACCTTGAGCGCGCTGTAGTGCGGAAGCATCACCCCGCCGGAGCCGACTCGGATGCGCCGGGTGTCGGCGGCGACGCGCGCCATCAGTACCTCCGGCGTGGTGCCGGCGAGGCCGCCGGAATTGTGATGCTCGGCCAGCCAGTAGCGGTGATAGCCGAGCCGCTCGGCGATGCGGGCGAGCTCCAGGGTTTCCTGGATGGCCTGCGCCGGCGTGGCGCCGTGGCGGATCGGCGACTGGTCGAGGACGCTCAGCTTCAGTCTGCGCTCGGTCATGGCGGCAAGATAGCGGCCGGCGCCGTCGTCGGCCATGCCCCGGACGAGCACGGCTGGCGTGCGCCGGGCGATGGCGTCAGCCTATTCCGGCACCAGCCAGCGCCAGGTGCCGGCGGCGCCGGCCCCTTGCGCCAGCCGCTCGCCGAGCCAGGGCAGCAGTTGCTCGAGCGCCGCTTCGAGCCGCCAGGGCGGATTGACCACCGCCAGGCCGGAGCCGTTCAGGCTTTCGGCGCTGGTCGCGGCGCGGACCAGGAGTTCGCTCAGCATGATCTTGCGGATGCCGCTCTGGCGCAGTTGCGCGTGAAAGCGCCGAACCGGCGGCAGATCCTTGATCGGGTACCAGAGCACATAGGTGCCGGTCGGCCAGCGGCGATGCGCGATCTTCAGCCCGTCGGCCAGCCGCTCGAATTCGCCGGCCTCCTCGAAAGGCGGATCGATCAGCACCAGGCCACGCCGCTCCCTCGGCGGCAAGAAGGCCTTGAGCCCGCGATAGCCGTCCTCGTGGTGCACGGCGACGCGGTCATCGCCGGCGAAGGCGTGCTCCAGCCGGCGCGCGTCGTCGGTGTGCAGCTCCATCAGCACGAGCCGGTCCTTCGGCCGGCTCAGCCGGGCCGCCAGTTCGGGCGAGCCGGGATAGCGGCGGAGGGCGCCGCCGCCGTTCATGCGGCGGACGAGGTCGAGATAGGGGGCCGCCGCGGCCGGCGCCCCGGTTGCCGCCAGGAGACGGCCGATGCCATGGCGGAACTCGCCGGTCTTCTGCGCCTCGGTCCCCTCGAGGTCATAGCGGCCGATGCCGGCATGGGTGTCGAGCACGCAATAGGGCGCCGGCTTCTCGCCGAGGTGGCGCAGCAGGAGCGCTAGGACGGCGTGCTTGTGCACGTCCTGGAACGCGCCGGCGTGAAAGGCATGGCGGTAGTTCACGGGTCAGGCCGGCGGACGCATCCGCTCCGGGTCAACCATCGTCCTGCAGCAGGCGGCGGCCTTGCGCGGCGCAGCCGTTCTCGCCCATCCAGGCGGCGCGCTCGGCATTGTTGCGCAGGCCGGCGGGCAGCGGGCGCAGCACGAGGACCGTCGGCAGCGCATCGCCCTCGTAGCGCACCAGGTACTTACTTTCCGTCGTGACCGCCAGGTCGGCCGGCCAGCGCTGGACGGCCATGCCGGCGCTCCATTCCAGGGTCACCGAAGTACCACTGTCGCTGCGCCGGATGGTCATCGTCGCCGGCCGCTCGGCGTGTTGGCGCCAGAGCCGAAGCCCGTCGATGCCGGCGACGCAATAGGTGCCGCCGTGCGCGATATCGACCGACCAGGCGCCGGGCGGCGGCGCCGGCGCCTCGCCGCGGACGCCGCCGGGCATGGCGCCGTCGGCCGTGGTCGGCCGAAACAGGCGCGCGAGCCGCGACACCAGGGTCGGGTCGTCGCTCTTGGCCGGCGCGGCGAGCCGAGGCTTGCCGTCGAAAGGGCCGTGCAGGTGCAAATTCCGGCCGTCGGGGCCGATCAAGGTAACGCGGGCGCCGGCCGGCAGCGTGATCGCCGCGTCGCTATCGACGATCTGGCCTGGGGACAGGCCCGCCAGGCTGGAATCGACCACCACCAGCGGACGGCCGAGCGCCGGCATGGCGGTGGCGAGCATCAGCAGCAGGGCCGGGAGCGGCCCCGCGGCTATCCGGGTCGTGGCTTTCATTGGTGTGCAATCAGCAGGCGGAGCGCCTGTTCCTGGCAGCCGTTCTCGTCCATCCATACGGCGCGGCGCGCGTCGTTGGTCAGGCTGGCAGGAACCTGGCGCAACAGCACGACGTTTGGCAGCGACCGGTTCGGCCGGCGGATTAGGTACTTCTCCTGGTCCACCACCGGCAGATCGCTTGGCCAGGGCATGGTCATGACGCCTTCGGACCAGGATACGCCGGCCGAGCCTTCGCTGCTGGCGCGCCGCAGCGTCATGTGCATGGGGCTCGCGGCGTCACCCCGCCAGAGCACCGGCGCGGTCCCGGACGGCACGCAGACGGTGCCGGAAGCGCCGACATCCACCACCCAGGCCTGGCTTGGCGCCGCGTGCGAATTGCCGCCGCGCACCGCGCCGATGGAATCAGCCTCGGCCTGCCGCGCGCCGAGCAGTTGTGCCAGCTTGCTCACCAGGGCCCGGTCGTCGCCGCCGCCCTGGCCCGGCTTGCCGTTGTAGGGTCCCTTGAGCGCAACGCTCTTGCCGTCGGCGCCGATCAGGGCGACGCGGGCGCCGCCCGGCAGGTTCAGGACGGCATCGCCGTCGATCACCTGCCCCACCTTGAGCGTGGCGCCCGTGCTGGCCGTCACCACCAGCTCCTTTGCCGCGGCCGGCGTGGGCGTCGCCGCAAGCGCGGCCGACAGGGACACCAGCCCTGCCGCGATCTTGACGAGAATCCCCCGTTTCTGCATGGCAACCTCGGATTTGCGATGCTCGCCGTGAGCCAAAGACACGGCAAACCTAGGCACGCACCCGATTCCCCGCAAGCGATGGCAATCACATGCTACCGGCGATCATCCACCGGGATCGGCCAGGCCGTAGCCGGCGTCACGGATCGCCCGGCGTACCAGGGCGTCACTGGCTGCGGGACTGACGCTGACCCGGCCGGCCGCCAGGTCGACGCTGACCTCGGCGCCCGGCACCGCACGCCTGATGGCGCGGGCGACGGCGCCGGCGCAGCCCTGGCAGCTCATGCCGGTGACGGTGTAGACGGTGTTCACGGCAGCACGGCCTCGATCGCCTCGGTCAATTCCTTGGCCAGCGGCGCGACGCGTGACGGGAAGGCGCCGACCAGCGCGCCGTTGGGCCCGACCAGGTACTTGTGGAAGTTCCAGCGCGGCGCCTGGTCCTCGCCGAGCTCGGCGACGATCCAGCGGTAGAAAGGGTGGGCGCTGCCGCCGATCACGGCGACCTTGTCGGCCATGGGAAAGTCGACCTTGAAGCGCGTGGTGCAGAACTGCTGGATCTCGCCGGCGCTGCCCGGTTCCTGGGCGCCGAAGTCGTTGCAGGGCACGCCGAGCACCACGAGGCCGCGGTCGCGGTAGGCGGTCCAGAGCTGCTCCAGCCCCGCGTATTGCGGCGTGAAGCCGCATTGCGAGGCGGTATTGACCACCAGGATGGCCTTGCC
>DATKQA010000334.1:0-4995 GCA_035523835.1 Candidatus Sulfotelmatobacter sp. | reverse complement strand
ACCACCGCCACTCGTCCGCCGAGATCGAAGGCTTTCATGCGCATTCTCCGGTCATGGCCAGCCGGCGCCGGGAACGGCGACGCGAACGGTCTCGATGCGGCCGTCGTTCTTCTGTTCCATCGCCGGGCCGCTGTTGCTGTTGGTGATGACGAAGAGGGTGCGGCGGTCGGCGCCGCCGAGCATGCAGGCATAGGAATGCCGCTCGCCGGTGGAGACGGTCTCCGCGATGCGGCCGCCCTCGAACACGCGCAGCACCGCATGGCCGCGCGGATTGGTCACCCAGACGGCGCCCTCGGCGTCGAGGCAGATGCCGTCGGGCCAGCAATCCTCGATCTCGGCGAAGATGCGGCGATTGCCCAAACTGCCGTCGGCGGCGACGTCGAACGCGGTAAGCCGGCCGGCGAAGGTCTCGGCGACGATCAGGGTCTTGCCGTCCGGGCTGATCACCGTGCCGTTCGGAAACATCAACTCGTCGGCCACGGCGGTCATCCGCCCGTCGGGATCGACGCGAACCAGCACGGTGGTGCGCGGGGCTTCGTTCCTGTGCCGGTCGAAGCCGAAATTGCCGACATAGGCGCGGCCCTTGCCGTCCACCACCATGTCGTTGCAGAGACCGCCGACCAGCGGCGTGAGATCGGCCACCACGCGCTGGCGCTTGCCCTCGATCGCCAGCAAGCGATGGTCGAGCATGGAAACCACCAGAAGCGTGCCGTCGGGCGTCCAGCCGAGACCGGAGGGCCGCGTCGGCACTTCCGCCACCACCTCGGTCCGGCCCCGGAGATCGACGGTCATCACCTTGTAGGCGTAGAAATCGGAGAACCAGAGCTTGCCGTCGCGCCAGCGCGGCCCCTCGCCGAACTTCAAACCATTGAGCAGAACTTCCAGCTTTGCGCTCATGCTGCGCCTCCAACCTGCCGCATTCCCAATTCCCCGCCACTATAGAGGCTGCGCGGCGCGGCGCCACGGCCCGACCGTATCAGGCCGGGCGAACCGCGGGCAGGCGGTGGGCGAGGACGAGGCCGCCGGCGACGGCGGCGAGACCGGCCAGCGAAAGGACGGTCAGGCTCTCGCCGAGCAACGCCGCGCCGAGCAGCATGGCGGTCACCGGCGAGAGCGAGAGAAACACGGTCACCCGCGTGGGCGTGGTATGCGCAAGCGCCCAGAGCCAGAGGAAATAGCCGACGCCGCTGTTGCCACCGATGAACAGGACGGCGAGCCAGCCGCCGAAGGTGATGTGCGGCACGGCGCGGAAGAAGCCTTCGCCGGCGGCCAGCAGCGCCAGGAAGGCGACCGATGCCAGCATGGCGAAGGCGCTGACCGGCAGCGCCGGATATTTCCGCAAATAGGGGCGATAGAGCACGCTGCAGACGGCGCCGCTCAGCGCGCTCAGGAACACCGCGACCTCGCCGGTCCAGGCGCCGGCACCGCTGCTGCCGCTGCCGCCGTGGCCGAGCGCCTTGTCGCCGAGCGAGAGGCCGACGCCGCCGAGCGTCAGCAGCACGCCGGTCACCTTCGATGCCGTCAATCGCTCCTGGCCGACGAGCGCGGCGAGCAGCATGGTCAGAAGCGGCATGGTGGCGAAGATCAGCGCAGCGCGGCCGGACGGAATCGACTCCAGCGCATAGTTCAGCAGTGCGATCAGGATGCCGAACTGGGTGATGCCGAGCGCTGCGATCGGCAGCAGGTCGCGCAGGGCGAAGCGGATGCGGCCGCCGAGCAGCGCCGCCGGCGCCAGGCAAGCGAAGCCGATGGCATAGCGCATCAGCGCAAGCGAGGCCGGGCCGGTCTGGCCGATGACGAAGCGGGTCGCGACGATGGCGGAACCGACCAGGATGCCGCTGGTCGCCGCCGCGGCGATCGGCAGCAGCCGTTCGCCGGCCCTGCTCAGAGCTTGAGCTCCCAGGTTTCGCCCACCAGGTCCCGGCCGAAACTGTGATGCGGCGCGGCGTCGACGAGCTGGAAGCCGGCCTCGACATAGAGATGCCGCGCGGCCAGCAGGATGCTGTTGGTCCAGAGCGCGAGCTTGCGATAGCCGGCCTGGCGGGCGAAGCGGATGCATTCGTCCACCAGCCGGGCGCCGATGCCGAGCCCGCGCGCCTCCGGTTCCACCAGCAGCAGGCGGAGCTTGGCCACCGTCCTGGAGTGCCGGACCACAAAGACCGAGCCGACATTGGCGCCGTCGCGCTCGGCGATCCAGCAGCGCTCGCCGGTCGGATCGAAGTCGCGGACGAACTTGGCGGCGATCTCCGCCACCAGCGCCTCGAACTCCAGATTGAAGCGATATTCCTGTGCGTAGAGCGCGCCGTGCCGCCCGATCACCCAGCCCATGTCGCCGGCCTGGTGCGGCCGCAGCAGGTAGGGCGCCTTCGGCGCCGCGGAATCGCCGAGCAGCTCCTCGATGCCGCGCATGGCGCCGACCAGCCGCACCTGCGCCCCCTCCGGCATGGCGCGGAGCATGGCGCCGATCTCCTCGCGCGAGCGGCGGTTGAGCGGCGCGAAGGCGGCGCGGCCGGCCCTGGTGAGCTTGAGCAGGTTCTGCCGCCCGTCGGCCGCCGCGGTTTCCTTCGCCAGCAGGCCGCGCTCGGCAAAGCGCCGCAGAATGCGGCTCAAATAGCCGGCGTCTAGCCCCAGTTCCTTGCCGAGGCCGCTCGCCGTCAGCCCGTCGCGATGCGCGAGCTCATAGAGCACGCGGCCCTCGGTGAGGGAAAATTCGCTTTGCAGCAGGCCTTCCTGCAGGACGCCGATCCGCCGGGTGTAGAAGCGGCTGAAATGGCGCACCGCGGCGATGCGCCGTTCCAGCGCGCTTTCGCTCTTGCCCTTCGCCATGGGCGACAGCGTCAATCAAGTGCTTGCTTTTGTCAAGTATCGGCGCCGCCGCCCGGCGCGGCCTCCAGCCGGTCGATGCGGCCGAGCGCCGGAAACAGCCGGAGGCAGACCGGCACCACCAGGATGGTGGCGATGCCGCCGATCAGCACGGCCGGCACGGTGCCGAACCAGGCGGCGGTCACGCCGGATTCGAATTCGCCGAGCTGGTTCGAGGTGCCGACGAAAATGAAATTCACCGCGCTGACCCGCCCGCGCATCTCGTCCGGCGTCTGCAACTGCACCAGGGACGAGCGGATCACCACGCTGACCATGTCGGAGGCGCCGAGCAGCGCCAGCGCGGCGAGCGAGAGGGGAAACCATCGCGACAGGGCGAAGACGATGGTGGCGCCGCCGAAGCAGAGCACGGCCGCGTACATGATCCGCCCGACCCGGCGCTGCAGCGGAAAATGCGCCAGCACGACCGACATGCTGAGCGCGCCGATCGCCGGCGCCGAGCGCAGCAGGCCGAGGCCCCAGGGGCCGATCGTCAGGATGTCGCGGGCATAGATCGGCAGGAGCGCCGTGGCGCCGCCGAACAGCACGGCGAACAGATCGAGCGAGATGGCGCCGAGCACCGCCTGGCGGCTCCTGATATAGGCGATGCCGGCGAAGAGCGAAGCGAGGCTGATCGGCTCGCGCCGCGGCGCCGGCGCATCGCGGCGGATCATCGATACCAGCAGGCTGGCGGCGAGGAAGAGCAGGCAGGCGAGACCGTAGGGCGTTGCCGGCCCGGCGGCATAGAGCAGGCCGCCGAGCGCCGGGCCGATGATGACCGCGGTCTGCGTCGCCGAAGCCGAGAGGGCCGCGGCGCGCGGGAACAGCGGCGTCGGCACCAGGGTCGGCAAGAGCGCGGCGAGCGTCGGCCCTTCGAAGGCGCGCGCCGCGCCGACCAGGAAGACCAGGGCGAAGATCGCACCCGCGCCGAGCCGGCCGCTCAGGCTGCCGAGCATCAGCGCCAGCGCGGCCAGGCTTTCGACCGCCTGGCAGAAGCGCACCACGACGCGCCGGTCGTAGCGGTCGGCGACCTGGCCGACCAGCAGCGAGAGCACGAGCGAGGGCGCGAACTGCACCAGACCGATCAGGCCGAGCTCGAAGGGTCGCCGCGTCAGGTCATAGATCTGCCAGCCGACCGCCACCGCCAGCATCTGATAGGCGGCGGCGGTGGCGGTGCGCGCCAGCCAGAAGAAGGTAAAGGGCCGCTGGCGGAACACCGTCGCGGCGCTGGCCGATACGTCTGGCGCGGACATGCAACTTTCGGAACAGGGGCAGAAAACGGCCTTCGATAGCATGTGTGCTCGATTCGGCACAAATGCGCTTATCCACGGTACGCCTCGCCGGCGCTGCCGCGCCTGGACGGCAGCGGTTACGGTTGCCGCCCGCCTCGGCTATGATGGCGGCGCGCGCGAGCGAGGGGCTGCGTTCGGGCGGGTTCGGGTTCGGCAGGGAGGCTCGACGTGAAAGCAGTGGTGATCGTGCCGGAAAACGGCAACGTGACGTTCGCGGTGCGCGAACTGCCGCCGCCGGTGCCGGGACCGAACGACGTGCTGGTGACGGTGAAGGCGGCCGGCCTCAATCGCGCCAACCTGATCCGCACCTATCCCGTCCGCAGCAGCCGTCCCGACGGGGTGGTGATCGCCGGCAGCGAGATCGCCGGCGAGGTGGCGGCGCTCGGCGCGCAGGTCACCGATCTCCGCGTCGGCGACCGCGTCATGGGCATGGCCGAGGGCAGTTTCGCCGAACAGGCGATCATGGATCACCGGCTGGCCATGCGCGCGCCCGAGGGCGTCGGCTGGGAGATCGCCGCCAGCATCCCGATCGTCTATGCCACCGCGCACGACGCCTTGACGACCAATGGCGCGCTGCAGCCCGGCGAGAGCGTGCTGGTCAATGCCGCGAGCTCCGGCGTCGGCATCGCCGCCATCCAGATCGCCAAGTTCAAGGGCGCCGGCTTCGTCGCCGCCACCTCCGGTTCGCCCGACAAGGTGGCGCGCCTGCCGGAATTCGGCGCCGACCTGGTGATCGACTACCGGCGCGAGAACTTCGCCGACGCGCTCCTGGCCAAGACCGAGCGGCGCGGCGTCGACGTCATCGTCGACAGCGTCGGCGCCAGCATGCTGGCCGACAATATCA
>DATKQA010000333.1:0-4541 GCA_035523835.1 Candidatus Sulfotelmatobacter sp. | reverse complement strand
CGGCCGGCGGCCGCGGCGAGGCCGTCGCGCCGCGCCGGCGCGCCGAGCCGCATCACCAGCACGATGCCGGCCCGGCTCATCGCGCCGGCGGTAAGCAAAGCCGCGGCCACCGCCGAGGCCTGAGCGATCGCATCGAGCGCGCCGAGGCGCAGCGCGAAGGCGAGCACCAGGGCGATCACGCCGTAGGTGCCGATACGGCTGTCGCGCATGATGGCGAGCTTCGCCGCGGCGTCGCGGCCGCCGCCGCAGCCGTCGGCCATGTCGGCGAGACCGTCCTCGTGCAGCGCGCCGGTCGCCAGCACCGTCGCCGCCAGCGCGACGACGGCGGCGAGCGCCGGCGCGAGACCCGCCTGCTGCGCCAGCCAGAAGCCAAGGCCGCCGAGCAGGCCGACGCCGAGGCCGACGACGGGAAAGGCCCAGGCGGCCTCGGCCAACGGCCGCGCGCCTTCCGCCGCATCGAGCCGCACCGGCAGGCGGGTCAGCGCCGCGAGGCAAAGCTTCAAGTCGGCGAGCGGCCCGCCGCGGCGCGCGGCCTCGAACTCCTCTGCCATCGACGCTGCGGCCTTTCGCCGGTTGTGATGCCTGTCGCCGATGGTAGGATGCGCGCGCCTCGACCGCGAGGCCTATCCGCCCTCGCCGCCAGGACGCCTTGCCCGCATGACCGCCGATCCGCCGACGGAGATTGCCTCGCTCGACGATGTTCGCCGCCTCGCCGCCGCCCTGCCGCGGCCGGATGCGGCGGCGGCCGCGGCGGCACGCACGCGCGACGCGGAACTGACCAAGCCGGCCGGCGCGCTCGGCCGGCTGGAGGAACTGGCGGTCTGGCTCGCCGCCTGGCAGGGCCGCCACCCGCCGACGCTCGCCCGGCCGCTCGCGCTGGTCTTCGCCGGCAATCACGGCGTGGCGGCGCAGGGCGTCTCCGCCTTCCCGAGCGCGGTGACGGCGCAGATGGTGGCCAACTTCCAGGCCGGCGGCGCCGCCATCAACCAGCTCTGCCGCGCCTTCGGCGCCGAGCTCCGCGTCACCGCCCTCGACCTCGAGCGGCCGACGGCGGATTTCACCAGCGCGCCGGCCATGAGCGAGGCGGAATGCGCCGCCGCGCTCGCCGCCGGCTGGACGGCGGTGCCCGCCGGCATCGACCTCTTGCTGGTCGGCGAGATGGGCATCGGCAATACCACTGCCGCCGCAGCGCTGGCGGCGGCGCTCTACGGCGGCAACGGCGCCGACTGGGCCGGCCGCGGCACCGGTGTCGACCAGGCCGGATTGCTACGGAAATCGAAGGCGGTGGACGCCGCCCTCGCCCGGCACGGCGCCGCGCTCGGCGATCCGCTGCAGGCGCTTCGCCGCGTCGGCGGGCGCGAGCTCGCCGCGATCGCCGGCGCGGTGCTGGCGGCACGCCACCGCCGCATCCCGGTGCTGCTGGACGGTTTCGTCGCCAGCGCCGCCGCCGCCGTGCTGCAGCGCCTGGCGCCCGACGCGCTCGATCATTGCCAGGCCGGCCATGTCTCGGCCGAGGCCGGCCATCGGCGCCTTCTGGAACGCCTGGGCAAGGTGGCGCTGCTCGATCTCGGCATGCGGCTCGGCGAGGCCTCCGGCGCGGCGCTAGCCCTCGCCATCCTGCGCGGCGCGCTCGCCACCCACACCGGCATGGCCACCTTCGCCGAGGCCAGCGTCAGCGGCAAGCTGTAGCCTGCTGACAGCGACACTTCGCTTCCTCTCAGCGTCATGCCCGCGCCAAGCGGGCATCCGGGGCGGCCGTTGCTGGATTCCGGCGCTGCGCTTCGCTCCGGCCGGAATGACGATGAAGCAAGGGCGGCAACTTTCAGAGCGACGATACCGGGCGTTATTCGCGATCGATCAGGTGCAGGAAGGAACCGAACACGCTGCCGCGGCGCGCGCCGACCGTGCCGAGGTCGGTGCCGAGCGCGTCGCGGCTCCCGAACAGCGGCATCTCGGCCGCCTCGCTGAGCAGGCTGGCATAGTGGAATTCGTGGCCGCGAAAGCGCGCGCCGGCGGCGCCGATCGGCGCCGGCCCGAGCAGCGTGATGGCGCGATAGCCGAGATGCAGCCGGCGCACGGCGAAGGAGGTCTCGACCGGCAACAGGCCGGCCATGGGGTGGCGCGCGCCGGTGGCATCGACCAGGCCTTCGCCCAGCACCATGTAGCCGCCGCATTCGCCGTAGACCGCCGCGCCGCGCGCCGCCGCGCCGCGCAGCCCGGCGAGGAAGGCGGCATTGCCGGCGAGCCTGCCGGCATGCAACTCGGGATAGCCGCCGGGCAGATAGACCGCATCGGCCGTCGGGTCAGGCGCCGCGTCGGCGAGCGGCGAGAACGGCAGCAGGCTGGCGCCGGCCTCGCGCCAGTGTTGCAGCAGGTGCGGATAGGCGAAGGCGAAGGCCGCGTCGGCGGCGACGGCGATGCGCTGGCCGAGCGGCGGGATCGACGGTGGTGCAGCAACAGCAGCGGGGGTCCGCGCCGGGCGCGCCAGGGCGACGAGGCGGTCGAGATCGAGGTGCGCGGCAACCCACGCGGCCGCGGCGTCCAGATGCGCCGCCAACCCCGCCTGCTCGGCCGCCGGCACCAGGCCGAGATGGCGGCTCGGCAGGGCGATGTCGGCGCAGGGCGGCAGGAGGCCGAGCACGGCGATGTCGAGCGGCGCCAGCGCGCGGCGCAGCAGATCCGCATGCGCCGCGCCGCCGACCCGGTTGCCGATCACGCCGACCACGCCCACCTCGCGGCGGAAACGGCGGAAGCCCTCGACGACGGCGGCGACCGAGCCGCCCTGGCCGCGCGCATCCACGACCAGCAGCACCGGCCAGCCGCAACGGGCGGCCAGATCGGCGGTCGAGCCGCTGCCGTCGCGCGCGCCGTCGAACAGGCCCATGACGCCTTCGACCAGCAGCAGGTCGGCATCGCGGCCCGCCGTGGCAGCGAGCGCGTCCAGCATCGCCGGCCGCATGGCCCAGGGATCGAGATTGAGGCAGTCGCGCCCACTCGCCGCCGCGTGAAAACCGGGATCGATATAGTCGGGCCCGACCTTGGCGGCGGCGACCCGCAGCCCGCGCCGCCTGAGGGCGCCGAGCAGGCCCAGGGTCACGCTGGTCTTGCCGCTGCCGGTCGCCGGCGCGGCGACGATCAGGCCCGGCGCGGTCACGGCCGGGCGAGTACCGCGAGCCAGTCGAGGCGGGCGCGCAGCCGCACCACCTCGCCGATCACCACGATGCTCGGCGCCGGCAGCGCGAGCGCGGCGGCGTCGGCGGCGCAGGCGCCGAGCGTGGTCTCGATGACGCGCTGGTTCGGCAGGCTGGCGTTGCTGACCACCGCGACCGGCTCGCCGCGGTCGCGCCCCGCCGCCAGCAGCTTGCCGGCGATCGCGCCGAGATGCCTCAGCCCCATGTAGAGCACGATCACCGGCGAGCCGTGCGCGATCGCCGCCCAGTCGATGGTATCGGGCACCACGCCGGCGGCATTGTGGCCGGTGAGGAAGGTCACCGCCGAATTGGTGTCGCGGTGCGTGACCGGAATGCCGGCATAGGCGAGGCCGCCGATCCCGGCGGAAATGCCGGGGATGACGCGGAACGGCACGCCGGCCTCGGCCAGGCCGAGCGCCTCCTCGCCGCCGCGGCCGAAGACGAAGGGATCGCCGCCCTTCAGGCGCAGCACGCGCTTCCCTTGCCGCGCCAGTTCGATCAGGCGGCGGGTGATGTCGGGCTGCCCCGGCGAGGGCTTGCCGCCGCGCTTGCCGGCATATTCGCGCGCACAGGTCTTCGGCACCAGGGTCAGCACCGCCGCGCCGACGAGGGCGTCGTAGACGACGACGTCGGCCTGCCTGAGCCCGTTCACCACATGCAAGGTCAGGAGGCCGGGATCGCCGGGGCCGGCGCCGGCGAGCCAGACCCAGCCGGGCTGGAACGGCGGCATGACAAAGGGCAGATCGTCCATCGCCGCAGTCTACACGCTCGCTCGCTGGCGCGGCCAGGAAGGCGGGACTATAACCGCGCATGGTTCGCAAACCGAGCGCTCCCCTCCGGCGCGGCTGGACCACGGGCGCCTGCGCCACGGCCGCGGCGAAAGCCGCCTATGCCGCGCTCTTGAGCGGCGTCTTTCCCGATCCGGTCGGCATCACGCTCCCGGGCGGCGAACGGCCGGCCTTCGCCCTGGCGACGGAGGAGATCGGCGACGGCTTCGCCCGCGCCGGCGTGATCAAGGACGCCGGCGACGATCCCGACGTGACGCACGGCGCGCTGGTCACCGCGACCGTGCGGCCCGGCGCGGCCGGATCGGGCGTCAGCTTCCGCGCCGGCGGCGGCGTCGGCACCGTGACCTTGCCGGGCCTGCCGCTTCCCGTCGGCGAGCCGGCGATCAATCCGGCGCCGCGCCAGATGATGCGGGACGCGATCGCCGAGGCGGCGCGCGAGCACGGCGGCAGCGGCGATGTCTCGATCGAGATCGGCGTCGCCGGCGGCGAGGCGCTGGCGGCGCGCACCTGGAACCCCAGGCTCGGCATCGCCGGCGGCCTGTCCATCCTCGGCACCACCGGC
>DATKQA010000332.1:0-8823 GCA_035523835.1 Candidatus Sulfotelmatobacter sp. | reverse complement strand
CGGGCGCGCCTCCCTCTCGCTCTCGACCAAGCGGCAGGAGATCGACCTCGGCTTCACCGAGCCCTACTTCCTGGATCGCGAGATCGCCGCCGGCTTCGACATCTTCGAGGTGCATTCCGATTTCCAGACGCAATCGGAGTTCGACGAGCGCTCGACCGGCCTCGTGCTGCGCGCCTCCTATCCGTTGAGCGAGACGCTCTCGCTCGGCGTCAACTACAAGATCCGCCAGGACATCATCAACGACGTGCCGAGCACGGCCTCGATCTTCATTCAGAACGAGGCCGGCTCGAACATCACCTCCTCGGTCGGCTACGTGCTCACCTACGACCGGCGCGACGACAAGATCGAGCCGACCCAGGGCTACGTGCTCCGTGGCGGCCAGGACTTCGCCGGCGCCGGCGGCAGCGTCCGCTATGTGCGCAGCTCGGCGACGGCGACGCAGTATTTTCCCATCGCCGACCAGGTGGTGTTCAGCACCGGCGTCGAGGGCGGCTATATCAACGGCATCGGCCAGCCGGTCAATCTGGCCAGCCGCTTCTTCGTCGGCGGCGACGATTTCCGCGGTTTTGCCGACGGCGGCATCGGCCCGCGCGATCTCGTGACCAACGACTCGCTCGGCGCGAACATCTACTACGTCGGCACCGCCGAGTTGACATTCCCTATTGGTTTGCCGAGCGAATTTGGTATCCTCGGCCGCACTTTCGTACAGGCGGGCAGCGCGTTCGGCATCGACGTCAGCGGCCCTACGCTGTTTGATTCCCATGCGCCGCGAGCGACCACTGGCGTCGGCTTGTCGTGGAAGTCCCCCTTCGGCCC
Source organism: Candidatus Sulfotelmatobacter sp. (assembly GCA_035523835.1). Lineage (GTDB taxonomy): Bacteria > Pseudomonadota > Alphaproteobacteria > Ferrovibrionales > Ferrovibrionaceae > DASQHM01. Next base: position 8,007 of record DATKQA010000332.1, on the reverse strand, counting down.
GATCCGCGTCGATCTCGGCGTGCCGATCAGGAAAGAAGGCGAAGACAAGACAGAAATTTTCCGGTTCAACTTTGGCACAAGGTTCTAGATGAGCAAGCCTCGACTCGCCTGGCATCGCGGACTCGGCATTGCGGTGCTTTCCCTGACCCTTTTCGGCGCGACAGATAGCCTCGCCCAGGCGGCCAAGCCGGCCGCGACGCAGGCGGTGCAAAGCCCGCTGCCGATCGCGGTCCTGGGGCTGCAACAAGTGCTGCGCGACTCGGCGGCCGGCAAGAGCGCGGCGCAGCAGGTCGGCGCGCTGCACGAAAAATACCAGGCGGAGATCGTCAGGGGCCAGGAGAAGCTCAGGGCCGAACAGGAAGACCTGACGCGTCAGCAGGCCGTTCTGTCGCCGGACGCCTTCGAGGTGAAGAAGCGCGCCTATCAGCGCGACGCGTCCGACCTGCAGCAGCTCCTGCAGGACCGCAACGACGAGCTGGACCTGATCAACAAGAAGGTGGTCAACCAGATCGAGGGCACCGTGCTCGCCATTCTGAAGCAATATATGCCCGAACGCGGCATCTCGATCCTGGTCGACCGGCAGTCGACGATTTCCTACGACCCGGCCATCGACGTGACCAACGATGTGTTGCAGCGGCTGGACAAGGCGCTGCCCACGATCAAGGTCAGCGAAGGCGCCGCCGCCGGCCGCGGCAGCGCTCCAGCGAAGAAGGCGCCGGCCGCGAAATAGAATGGCCGACCCCCGTTTTTTCAGCAATCGGGGACCTATTCCGCTCGGCAAGCTGGCGGGCATCTGCGGCGCAACATTGTCGGGCGGCGCCGATCCGGCGCGCCTGATCCGCGACGTCGCGCCGCTCGATGCGGCGGGCGCCGACGACCTCAGCTTTCTCGACAATTCCCGCTACCTGCCGGCGTTTCGGGCGACGCGCGCCGGCGCCTGTCTGGTGGCGGCCAAATTCGTCCGCCACGCGCCGGCCGGCACGGCGCTCCTGGTCAGCGAGCAGCCCTATCGCGGCTATGCCCTGGCGGCGCAGGCGCTCTATCCGCCGCCGCCGGTACAGGCGGGCGTGCATGCGCGGGCGCTGGTCGAGGCGACGGCCAGGCTCGGGCTCGGCTGCGAGGTCGGGCCCGGCGCGGTGATCGGGGCCGGCGCCGAGATCGGCGCCCGCTGCCGCATCGGCGCCAACAGCGTGGTCGGCAGCAACGTGGTCCTCGGTAACGATTGCTTGATCGGCGCCAATGTCACGCTCAGCCATTGCCGGATCGGCGAGCGGGTCACCTTGCACCCCGGCGTGCGCATCGGCCAGGACGGTTTCGGCTTCGCCCCCGATCCATCGGGCCACCTCAAGGTGCCGCAGCTCGGCCGCGTGCTGATCGGCGACGATTGCGAGATCGGCGCCAACACCACGATCGACCGCGGCGCCGGACCGGACACGGTGATCGGCAACGGCACCTGGATTGATAATCTGGTGCAGATCGGGCACAACGTGCAGATCGGCCGCTGCTGCATCATCGTCGCCCAGGTCGGCATAGCGGGCTCGGCCAGGCTGGGCGATTTCGTTGCCGTCGGCGGGCAGGCCGGCGTGGGCGGCCACCTGAGCATCGGCAGCGGCGTGCAGATCAGCGCGCAGGCCGGGGTGATTACGAACCTGAGGCCGGGCGACAAGGTCGGCGGCTCGCCGGCGGTGCCGGTGCGGGAATTCCTGCGCCAGGCGGGCATCATCCGCCGGCTCGGGAAGCAGAAGGGTGACAGCGAATGAACGATGCTACCGCCGCCGTCGAGATGGGCACGGTCGATATCCTCAGGGTCATGGAGATGATCCCGCATCGCTACCCGATGCTGATGGTCGACAAGGTGGTGCGCATGGTGCGCGACCAGTCCGCCACCGGGATCAAGAACGTCACCGTCAACGAGCCGTATTTCCAGGGGCACTTCCCGACCCGGCCGGTGATGCCGGGCGTGATGATCATCGAGAGCATGGCGCAGACCGCGGCGGTGCTGGTGGTCTATACGCTCGGCGCGGAATCGGAAGGCAAGCTGGTCTATTTCATGACCGTCGACAATGCCCGCTTCCGCCGGCCGGTGGTGCCGGGCGACACGCTGCACATCAACGTTACCAAGGAGCGTCGCCGCGGCAACGTCTGGAAGTTCTCCGGCGAGGTCATGGTCGGCGACCAGCTTGCGGCGGACGCGAACTTCGCCGCCATGATCATGGACCGATAGGCGGGGCATGGCGCCGCGCATCCATCCCTCCGCCATCATAGAGGAGGGCGCAACGTTGCACGATGGCGTCGTCATCGGGCCCTATTGCTGCGTCGGCGCCGCGGCGGAACTCGACGCCGGCGTCGTGCTGGAAAGCCATGTGGTGGTGAGCGGGCGCACCCGGATCGGCGAGGCCACGCGCATCTTTCCCTTCGCCTCCATCGGCGCCGAGCCGCAGGACCTGAAGTACGCCGGCGAGGCCTCCGAGCTGGTCATCGGCAAGCACAATCTGATCCGCGAATCGGTGACCATGAATCCCGGCACCCGCGGCGGCGGCATGATCACGCGGGTCGGCGATCACTGCCTGTTCATGGCCAATGCCCATGTCGGGCACGATTGCCAGGTCGGCGACAACGTGGTGCTCGCCAACAGCGTCGCGCTCGGCGGCCATATCACGCTCGGCGATTTCGCCATCATCGGCGGCAATTCGGCGGTGCACCAGTTCGTGCGCGTCGGCAAGCACGCCATCGTCGGCGGCATGACCGGCGTCGAGCATGACGTGATCCCCTACGGCTCGGTCACCGGCAACCGCGCGCACCTCGCCGGCCTCAATCTGGTGGGGCTGAAGCGCCGCGGCTTCGGCCGCGACGACATCCACAAGCTGCGCACCGCCTATCGCCTGCTGTTCGCCCAGGAGGGCACCTTGCAGGAACGGCTGGAGGATGTCGCGCCGATGTTCGCCGACAGCGCCCTGGTGCAGGAGGTGATCGATTTCATCCGGGCGCCGTCGCAGCGAGGCATCTGCCAGCCGCATCCGGATGCCGAAGCCGCCTGAGGCCAACCGGCTCGGCATCATCGCCGGCGGCGGCGCGCTGCCCGAACGGCTGGCGCAAGCGGCGACCGCGGCGGGACGCGCTCCTTTCCTCGTCGGCATCGCCGGCGCGGCCGAGCCCGCGGCGCTTGCGGCCTACCCGCACGTCAGCCTCGACATCGCCGCCGTCGGCGCCCTGATCGATGCGCTGCGCGCCGCCGGCTGCGCCGAAGTGGTGCTGGCCGGCCATCTCAAGCGGCCCGCCTTCGTCGAGCTGCGCCCCGATTGGCGCGGTCTCAAGCTGATGCCGCGGATCATTGCCGCGGCGCGCAAGGGCGACGATGCGCTGCTCTCGACCCTCGTCGCCTATCTGGAGGAGGAAGGCTTCCGTGTGATCGGCGCCGACCAGGTGCTGGCTGACCTGCTGGCGCCGCTCGGGCCGGTCGGCCGGCTGGCGCCGGCGGCGACGGACTTGCGCGACATCGCCTGCGCTGCGGCGGCGGCGCTGGAACTCGGCCGGCGCGATATCGGCCAGGCGGCGGTGGCGCGCGACGGTGCGGTGCTGGGCCTCGAGGCGGCCGACGGCACGGATGCGCTGCTCAAACGCTGCGCCCGGTTGCAACCGCCGGGGCGCGGCGGGGTGCTGGCCAAGCTCGCCAAGCCGGGCCAGGAGCGCCGCGTGGACCTGCCGGCGATCGGCGTCGCCACGGTGGAAAGGGCCGCCGCGGCGCACCTCGCCGGCATCGCCATCGAGGCCGGCGGCGCGCTGATCCTGGAGCGGCCGGCGGTGGCGGCGGCGGCCAATGCCGCCGGGCTGTTCGTGATCGGCATCGCCCGCCCGGACGAGGGCTGATTGGCCGACCCGCCGCCCGTCGCCCCGCCGCGCACCATCCGCATCATGCTGGTCGCGGGCGAGCCTTCCGGCGATGCCATCGGGGCGCGGCTGATGGCGGCCCTGAAGCTGCGCACCCTCGGCAAGGTGGCGTTCTCCGGCATCGGCGGCGCGCGCATGGCCGAGCAGGGGCTGGCGAGCCGCGTGCCGCTGGCGGAGCTTTCCGTCATGGGGCTGGTCGAGGTGCTGCCGCGCGTGCCGAACCTGCTGCGCCGCCTCCGCGAGACCGCCGACTTCGCGCTGGCGGAACGGCCCGATGCCGTGGTGAGCATCGATGCGCCGGGCTTCAGCTTCCGCCTGGCGCGCCGCCTCGCCGGCCGCGGCATCCCGCTCGTCCATGTCGTTGCGCCGACGGTCTGGGCCTGGCGGCCGGGCCGTGCGCGCACCATCGCCCGCTTCCTCGACCATCTCCTGGTGCTGCTGCCCTTCGAGCCGCCCTATTTCGAGCGCGAGGGATTGGCGACCACCTTCGTCGGCCATCCGGTGCTCGACAGCGGCGCCGACCGGGGCCAGGGCGCCGCCTTCCGCGCCCGCCACGGCATCGCGGCGAAGACGCCGCTGCTCGCGGTGCTGCCGGGCAGCCGCGCCGGCGAGGTGTCGCGCCTGCTGCCCGTGTTCGGCGAGACCCTGGCGCTGCTGCGGCAACGGATCGGCGGGCTGCAGGCGGTGGTGCCGACGCTTGCACCGGTCGCCGGCACGGTGCGGCAGGCGGCGGCGCAATGGCCCGTTCCGACGGCCGTGCTGGCCGAGACGGACGAGAAATACGACGCCATGGCGGCGAGCCAGGCGGCGCTGGCCGCCTCCGGCACCGTCGCGCTCGAACTGGCGCTCGCCGACGTGCCTGCGGTCGTCGCCTATCGCGTGCATCCTGTTACGGCGTTCCTGGCGCGCCGCCTGGTGCGGGTGCGTTACGCCAACCTGGTCAATATCCTGCTCGATCGGCCCGTGGTCCCGGAATTGCTTCAGCAGGATTGCGTGCCATCGAAGCTGGCCGAGGCCGTGGAACGGGTTATGATCGACGAGGCGGCCCGCGCCGCGCAGCACGACGCCGCGCTCTCGGCCATGCGCCTGCTCGGCCGGGACGATCAGGCGCCGTCGTTGCGCGCGGCCGACGCGATCCTGCGCGCGATCGCGCTCGGGCCGCGCCGGCGCGGCACGGTTTGATGGCAGCATTGAGGGAGGAACGCCCATGAGCACAGCCACCACGACAACAGCCTCGGCGCCGGTCGTCCGCGGGCGTTTCCTGCACACGATGATCCGCGTCTTCGACCTGGAGAAGTCGATCCATTTCTACCGCGACCTGCTCGGCATGAAGCTGCTGCGGCGCAGCGAGAACGAGGTCGGCAAATACTCGCTGGCCTTCGTCGGCTACGGCGAGGAAACGGATTCCACGGTGATCGAACTGACCTACAACTGGGGCCGCAGCGACGGCTACGATCTCGGCAGCGCCTTCGGCCATCTGGCGATCGGCGTCGCCGACGTCGCCGATGCCTGCGAGCGGCTCGGCAAACAAGGCGTCAAGATCACCCGGCCCGCCGGACCGGTGAAGGGCGGCAGCACCATCATCGCCTTCATCGAGGACCCGGACGGCTACAAGATCGAGCTGATCCAGCGGCATTAGCGGCCGATCGGCCCCGGCCGGGTTGCCTCGTCGTCCCCGGCGCGCCCTCCCGTCACCCCCGCGAAAAGCGGGGGTCCAGGCAGCAGCGGCTGGATGCCCGCCCGGCGTGGGCCTGACGACGAGGAGGAAAAATCGACGCACCGGAATTCGCGCGCATCGCCGCGCTTGCTTTTTGGTAGCATCTCCTCAGATGCCGGCGATGAAGCGGCTGACGCCGCGGTAGGATTCCTTCGGGCGGCGCGCGCCGGTGGCGAAATCGACGCGCACGATGCCGAAGCGGCGGCGCAGGCCCTCGGCCCATTCGAAATTGTCGAGCAGCGACCAGACGAAGAAGCCGCCGAGCGGGCAGCCGCGGCGGATCGCCTCGGCGGCCGCGTCGAAATGCCGGCGCAGGAAGGCGAGGCGGGCGTCGTCGCGCACCAGGCCGTCGGGTCCCGGCTGGTCGTCGAAGCAGGCGCCGTTCTCGGTGACGAAGGTCGGCGGATTGCCGTAGTGGTCACGCAAATCCTCCAGCACTTCGATCAATCCCTCCGGCTCGATCGGCCAGCCCATGGCGGTGACCGGCGTGCCCGCCGGCAGGGGTCCGAAGGCGGCGCCGGAGAGCGGGCTGGCCGGATTGTCGATCACGTGGGCGCGGCCGTAATAGTTGACGCCGAGGAAATCCACCGGCTGGCGGATCTGGGCAAGATCGTCCGCGCGCAGCAGCGGCGCGACGGATGGCTCGATGAGCGCCGGATAGCGCCCCTTGAACAGCGGGTCGAGCGCGGCGCGGTTCCATACGGCATCGAAGCGTTCGGCGGCATGGCGGTCGACATCGCCCGGCGTCGCCGGCAGTACCGGCTGCAGCGACATTACCGTCCCGGCCGAAAGACCGGCCCGTTCGGCGCGCACCGCCTGCAGGCCGAGGCCCTGGGCCAGGTTCTGGTGATGGAAGGCGGCGACGTAGTTGGGCCAGCCGGTCAGGCCCGGCGCGTGATTGCCGTAGGCATGGCCGAAGATGGCGTGCACCGCGGCCTCGTTCAGCATGGCCCAATGCCGCACCCGATCGCCGAGGCGCCGCACCACCGCGCGGGCATAGTCGGCGAAGCGGGCGGCCGTGTCGCGGTTGATCCAGCCGCCGCGGTCCTGCAAGGCCTGCGGCAGGTCCCAGTGATAGAGGCAGAGCCACGGCGTCACGCGGCGCGCCAGCAGCCGGTCGACCAGGCGGTCGTAGAAATCGAGGCCGCGCGGGTTGAGCGCGCCCGCGCCCGCCGGCAGCACGCGCGTCCAGGAGACCGAGAAGCGATAGGCATTGAAGCCGCCGCCCGCCAGCAGCTCCACGTCTTCGGCGAAGCGGTGGTAATGGTCGCAGGCGATGTCGCCGTTGCTGCCGTCGGCGATGCGCCCCGGCATGTGCGAAAAAATATCCCAGATGCTGGGGCCGCGCCCGTCCTCGGCCACGGCGCCCTCGATCTGGTAGGCCGAGGTCGAAGCGCCCCAGACGAAGCCGGCGGGAAAGCCGGGTGCGGCGGCGGCCCGTGCGGCCGGGGCCGGCAGCCAGGCGGCAGCCGCAGCGGCGGCGCCGCGCAGAACTTCGCGCCGGTTCACGCCGCGAGCATGCCGAGCAGCGCCAGCGCGGCAAGGCCGGCGAGGCCCGCGACGACGCTGCCGAGGCTGATCAGCAGCAGGCCGCGGCCGGGCGCGAGCCGCGCCGCGTCGGCGGCGAGCCAGAAGTAGGGATCGTTGACATGGATGCCGGTCATGGCGCCCAAGCCTACCGCGGCGGCGGCGAGCGCGCGACCGCCGCCGTCGTCCAGGCCGAGCGCGGCGAGCGCCGGCTGCACCATGCCGGCGGCGGTGATGGCGGCGGCAAGTGACGAGCCCTGCGCCAGCTTCACGACGGCCGCGACGGCGAAGGGCACCAGGAGGCCGGCATGCCAGTCGATGATGGGCTCGGCCAGCAGCGCCGCCATGCCGGTTTCCTGGGTCAGGGCTTGCAGGCCGCCGGCGGCGCCGATGATGAGGATGATGCCGGCCGCGCCGGTCACGGCACGCCCCGCGGCGCCGCTTGCCGACAGCGTCGCGGCGCTCCGGCGCCCGCTGAGCAAGAGGGCGAGGCCGCCGCCGACGATCAGCAGCGCTCCAGGCCGGCCGACGCCGAGCAGCAGTTCGCGGGTCGGGCCGCCGCCGAAAGGCTCGCTGGCGATCGTGCCGAGCGACTGCACGATCAGGAGGGCCAGCATCGCTGGGGTTGCCGCCAGCAGCGCGAGTATGCCGCGCGCGGCGGTGCAGGTCGTCGTCTCCGGCGGTGCGGCGGGCGGCGCCGCCTCGCCGCGCGGCAGCAGCGTGCGGCAGGCACGCAGGAAGAGCACGCCGGCCAGGGCGGCCACGACGGCGGCCGGCAGGGCGAAGGCGGCGAGGCGCAGGGGATCGGCGCCCAGGATGGCGGCGGCGGCCATCGGTCCGGGCGCCGGCGGCAGCAGGCCGTTGCCGGCAGCGAT
>DATKQA010000331.1:0-2392 GCA_035523835.1 Candidatus Sulfotelmatobacter sp. | reverse complement strand
AGGCCGGCGGCGATGCCGAGGTGATATTGCAGGTTCATCAGGAAGTTCATGGTGAACTTCAGCTTGAAGATGCCCATGTTGAGGGCGAAGACATGGCCGATGCGGGCATGCTGCTCCGCCGTGGCGGCGGCGATGGCGTCGTCGTCGGCCACGATGCCGGCGCTGATTTCGCGCAAGGTGTTGATGCGGTCGCGCGCGCGGCGGTTGATCGCGCCCTGCATGAGCGGCACGAAGGCGAGCTGCGGCACGAAGATCAGCAGGCTCAGCAGCGCCATCGTCGGCTCGAGGAAAGCGAGATAGCCGAGCACGCTGAGCAGGATGCCGACCTGCTGCACCGGCTGCGCCACGCTGATGCCGACGAAGCTGCCGACGTCGTCGACCTCGTCGACGATCATGGAGATCTCGATGCCGCGGCGGACGTCGGTGCCGTTCTCGCCGTCGCCGGGGAGGCCGGTCAGCATGCCGTAGACGCTGCGGCGCAGGCTGCGGCTGGTGTTCTCGCTGACATAGGCGCCGTAGATGTTGAGCGTGAGCTTGACCGCGCCCTGCAGCAGCGCCAGGCCGCCATAGGCCAGCGACAGCAGCAGGATGGCGCGGAGGTCGCCGTTCTTGATGGCGTCGTTGACGATGCGCCGCTGCAGTTCGAGCGGCGCGGTGTTGAGCAGGAAGGTGGCGACGGCCAGCAGCGCGAGCAAAGCCTGCTGGTGCCGGGTCTTGCGCCAGACGTACCCGGCGATGGTCTTCGGCAGGCGGACGGGGGCGGCCCCTGGTGCGCTCAACCGCCCTCCGGCAGATGGTCGTCGCGGATGAGATCGGCGAAGCGGGTGAAGTCCGGCTCGAAGGCCATCTGCACGTTGCCGATCGGGCCGTGGCGCTGCTTGCCGATGATGATCTCGGCGACGTTATGGACCTTTTCCATGTCGCTCTGCCAGGCCAGGTGCTCGGCGGTGCCTTCCTTCGGCTCGGTGCGGGTGAGGTAATATTCCTCGCGGTAGACGAACATGACGACGTCGGCGTCCTGCTCGATGGCGCCGGATTCCCTGAGGTCGGCAAGCTGCGGCTTCTTGTCGTCGCGCGCCTCGACCGCGCGGCTGAGCTGCGACAGCGCCAGCACCGGCACGTCGAGGTCCTTGGCCAGCGCCTTCAGGCCCTGGGTGATCTCGGAGATTTCCTGCACCCGGTTGTCGTTGCGCAGCCGCCCGCTGCCGCGCATGAGCTGCAGGTAGTCGACCACGACGAGGCCGAGGTTGTGGCTACGCTTCAGCCGCCGGGCGCGGGTGCGCAGCGCGGCGATGCTGAGGCTCGCGGTATCGTCGATGAAGAACGGGATTTCCGACAGCAGTTGGTTGGCCGGCACCAGGTTGTTGGTGAAATCGTCGTCGCTGATCTCGCCGCGGCGCAGCTTGTGCGAGGGGATGCGGGTTTCGGTGGAGAGGATGCGGGTGGCAAGCTGCTCGGCCGACATTTCCAGCGAGAAGAAGCCGACCACGGCGCCGCTGCCGCCTTTGGTGTCGTGATATTCCTTGGCGGCGTTGAAGGCGACGATGGTGGCGAGCGCCGTCTTGCCCATGCTGGGCCGGCCGGCCAGGATGATCAGGTCGGAGCGATGCAGCCCGCCGAGCTTGCTGTCGAGATCGCGCAGGCCCGTGCCGACGCCCGACAGGCCGTCGCGGCGATAGGCGGCGTCGATCATCTGGATCGATTGCGTCAGTGAGGCGGCGAAGGACTGGAAGCCGCCTTCATGGGCGCCGCGCTCGGCGAGCGCGAAGAGCTGCTGCTCGGCGTTTTCGATCTGCTCCCGGGCGGGATCGTCCACCGTCGCCTCATAGGCGGTGTTGACCATGTCCTCGCCGATGCGGATGATCTCGCGCCGGAGCGCCAGGTCATAGACCGTGCGGCCGTACTGCTCGGCGTTGATGATGCTGGTTGCCGCGGCGGCGAGGCGGGCGAGATAGGCGGTGCCGCCGATGTCGGCGAGCGCCTGGTCGCGCTCGAAATAGGCCTTCAGCGTGATCGGCGTGGCGATCTCGCCGCGCTCGATCAGCTTCAGCGCCGCTTCGTAGATGCGCGCATGCAGGTTGTTGGCGAAGTGCGCCGCCTCGAGGAAGCCGCTGACCTTGGCCGCCGCGTCGTTGTTGACCAGGATGGCGCCGAGCAGTTCCTGCTCGGCATCCAGGTTGTGTGGCATGACGCGATAGGGCCGCTCCGCCGCGTTCGCGTTCAGCGCCGTGTTGAGCGGGGTGACGGGGCGTGCCGGATCCATGGCGCGAGTGTGCGCGCATGAAAGTTTTTTTACGACTGAAATTCGCTCGCCCGCGGCAGTGATGCACAGGAAAGAATAGCGGGGATAGATCGGCGCCGCGGGATGTGCGCCGGCCGTCGCGACTCGCGG
>DATKQA010000330.1:0-3268 GCA_035523835.1 Candidatus Sulfotelmatobacter sp. | reverse complement strand
CAGGGCGCGCGACCTCGCCACCAGCAAGGGGCAGCAGGCGGCGGCCGATTCGTTTCGCCGGGGCGCCGCCTCCTATCTCTCGGCGCTGGCCTCCCGCCTCATGGTCCAGGGCGCGTGGGCGGATGCGGGCGCCGCCCTCGTCGATGCGCGCGCGCTCGAGCCAGGGGACTGGACCGTTCATCTCCGCCTCGGCCAGTGCCTTTACGAGAGCCGCCGCTTCCGCGTGGCCGAAGAAGCGATCCGCGAGGCGATGCGCCTCGCGCCCGACCAGGTCGCCACTCCCTATCATCTCGGCGTCGCGCTCGCCCGGTCGGGCCGGACAGGCGAGGCGGAGGCGGCATGGCGTCAAGCCCTGGCGCTCGACCCGTCTTTCGCGCCCGCCCACGCCGCGCTGGCAGACCTCGCCTCGGCAATAACTCTGCCCGAAGGGGAGAGGGGCGGCGGCTGATGGCCGAGTTGTGGCATAAGAGACACATCGTTCGACTATAGTCGGCTCAAGCCCTGGCCAAACCTTGCGTCCCGGCGACCGTGCGTTTGTAGTGCGACGGTGAACGGAGTGATCCGTCCGTTGCCCTATGAACCAGGAACGTCGGGGGGTTACATGAAAAGAGGACGCAGCTCGAGGCCACTGCTAAGCGCCGGCACAATCACGGCAGCCGTGGCCTTGTTGGCTGGGATGAATTTGGCCAACGCCCAGGCGCCGGCACCGGCACCGCCGCTGTCCGGCGCGGGTTCGTTCCCGCTATCGTTCATCGTGCCAGGCACCAACACGTCGCTGCATGTCGGCGGCTTCGTCCAGTTCGATGCGCGCTATCAGATGAGCTCGTTCGGCGGCAGCACGTCGCCGGGCGCCGACTACAACATCTATCCCGGCGCGGTCGCCCTCGAAGGCAATGGTGTCGGCACCGCGGCCGGCCACAGCCTCCACGGCACGCTTTACATGACGGCGCAGTCCTCGCGCGTCCAATTGGAAACCCGGACGCCGTCGGCTTATGGCGAAGTCAAGACCTTCATCGAGTTCGACTTCTCCGGCTCGGCCAGCGCCTCGGGCACGGCCGGCCTCACCAACACCTCGACCGGCGCGACGCAGGAGCCGTCGAACTTCCTCGACCTGCCGCGCTTGAAGCAGGCTTACGGCACGTTGGGTCCGTTCGCGATCGGCCAGTTCTCATCGAACTACGCCGACCTTGCGGCGTGGCCGGACGGGATCTTCGGCGCCGCGGCGGCGGGCATTCCCGACGGGCCGGGCACCGCGTTCGTGCCGCAGGTCCGCTATACCTACCTTCTGCCGCAGGGGATCAGCGTTTCGGGTTCCGCCGAATACAACGACACCGGCGGGTATATCGGCACCTCCAACGGCGCAAGCCCGCTTGCCGGCGGTGCTCCCGGCGTCCCGGCCGGTCAGGCGCCCTCGTTCAACGACTACAACGCGCCGGGCGTCGGCGGCAAATTCCCGGCCTTCACCGCCACGGCGCAGGTGCAGCAGCCCTGGGGTCATGCGGCGTTCCATGTCGTGGCAGCCAACACCTATCTGCGCAACATGGGCGGCGTGCTCGGCGGTGCTCTGGGCGCCGCCGGTGCCGGCAGCACCCCGCCGGCCGGCTTCCCACCGGGCGGCCATATCGAGCGGTGGGGCTTCCAGACCGCTTTGACCGGCCATATCAACACGATCGGCAGAGACAAGATCACCTTCAACGCCGAATATGGCCAGGGCGCCGACAGTTATGCCTGGGACATGCAGAATCTCGGCCTTCAGACGATCGAAGACCTGGTCTGCTCGCTCAACGGCCCGACCACGGCGACCTCGCAGGCCATCGCCTGCTCGCAAGCTCGCAATGTGGGCGGCAATCTCCAGTACGTCCATTTCTGGAACGATCAATGGCGGTCGGCGGTCGATGTCGGCTACGCCACGATCAGCCGGCCGAATGCGGCGGCGACCTGGATCGCGACCACGCCGTCGAATGCCGGCGTGAGCAACGTCCTCACCGACTTGGAGCGCCGGCACGTGACGGCATTCGCCTATACCGGCTGGACCCCGGTGGCGGGCGTGCAGTTCGGCCTCGAATACGAGTGGTGGCTGCGTCAGGTCTGGTCCGGCGCGCACGGCAACGCCAACCAGATCTCGTTCCAGTCGCTGTTCGCCTTCTAAGACCGGGCGCCACGCGCCCGAGGAAACACCCGCCGGCCGCAAGGCCGGCGGGTTTTTCTGTGCCGCTATCCGATATTGCCGCGCATCGGGTAGGGCTTGTTGTAGAGCGGCTGGCAAGTGCCGAGCGCGCCGCAATAGGGATTGGTGTCTTCGTCGTAAGGCGCGAAGTTGTTGGGAACGCCCGTGCCGTTTGGGGATGCGACCGGCGCGGCGCAGCCCGCCGCGACCAGCCCTACCATCGCGCAACCGACGATCGCGGTCATGACGCGCATCGTTGTCTCCGCTCGCGGGGAAGCTATGCCGGCTTGGGGCCGATAGTAGCAGTTTCCTCGGAACGGTTCCTAGAACCGGGACGGCGCATCCGCGGGCGGATGCGGATGCGCCGCCGGCATCACGCGGGCATCACATGCCGCCGGGAGGATTGTCCATCATCGGAAACGGGGTGCTGTTGCTGGGGCAGTCGCCAAGGGCGCCGCACACGCCGCTCGTGGCATAGTTGCTGTTGCTGTAGGACGCGACGTTCGGCGTGACTGGTGCCTCTTGGCAGCCGGCAAGCGCTAACACCGTGACGGGGAGTACAAGAAACGCAACGAATCGGGACATAGAGACATTCCTTCACGAGAAATAGGGAACGTCGTCTCTATGCGGCCGCTCCTCGTTGCGTGCCTGCATGGCAGGTGCGCGCACTTTCCCGTCGCTTTTAGCGAGCGGTTAGCCGTTGAGAATGCTAGAAGTTTTAAGGTCTGCGCCGCGGTTCTGAACGCGCGGACCGCCGTGGCTGAAGTGCTACAACCACGGATGTCGTCGGCGGCGCGGCGTTGGGCGGATCGCCGAATCCGTCGAGCTTGTCGGCCCGGCGCTCCAGATCGGCCGCCCGCTCGCGCATCATCGCAATTCCGGCTGGATCGTTGATCTCACGCGCGATTTGCCGGCAAAGCCGGGCTTCTTCACGCAATTTGTCAGGCGCTTCCACCACGCATTCCCCCCGTCTTTATGGCAGTGGGGCTTAAGATTACCGCCACGGTATCATTGGTGGCGGTTGCTCAAAAGGAATTTCTTGAAGGGCGCCTGGCGCCCGCGACTCGGCGATCAGAGATAGCCCTTGTCGTCGCGGTCGAG
>DATKQA010000329.1:0-2526 GCA_035523835.1 Candidatus Sulfotelmatobacter sp. | reverse complement strand
CCCATGGCGGTGCTGTTCGCCTCCGCCATGCGCGAATGGCGCCGCTCGACGGAGAAAGGCCTGACCCGCGGCGAGGCGCCGATCGGCGGCGTGCAGCAGCGCATCGCCCAGGTCATGCGCGTCACCATCGACCGCGAGATGGAGCGGCTGGAACGCTATCTCGGCTTTCTCGCCACCGTCGGCTCGACGGCGCCCTTCATCGGCCTGTTCGGCACCGTCTGGGGCATCATCAACAGCTTCCATTCCATCGCGCTCAGCAAGAACACCTCGATCGCCGTGGTGGCACCGGGCATTGCCGAGGCGCTGTTCGCCACCGCGCTCGGCCTGGTCGCGGCCATCCCCGCCGTGGTCGCCTACAACAAGTTCTCCAGCGACCTCAATCATTATGCGACGCGGCTCGAAGGCTTCGCCGGCGAGTTCCAGGCCATCCTGTCGCGCCAGCTCGATGAGGAGGCGGCCTGATGGCGGTGCAAGTGCAGAGCGGCGCGCACCGCCGCGGCAAGCATCGCCAGATGAGCGAGATCAACGTCACGCCGTTCGTCGACGTGATGCTCGTGCTCCTCATCGTGTTCATGGTGACGGCACCGCTTCTCACCGTCGGCGTGCCGGTCGATCTGCCGAAGACCAAGGCCTCGGCGATCGAGGGCAAGGACGAGCCGCTCGCCGTCTCCATCGACGCGGCCGGCAAGGTCTATCTGATGGAAACCGAAGTGCCGATCGAACAGTTGGTACCGCGTATGCAGGCGATCGCCCAGGGCGCCAGCGATAGGCGAATCTTCATCCGTGCCGACCAGACTGTCGCCTACGGCCGCGTCGCCGAGGTGATGGGCGTGATCAACGCCGCCGGCTTCACCCACGTGGCGCTGGTGCAGCAGAGCGCGGATACCGCGACGAGGGTCAAGCACTGACGGGTATTTGGTGGCAAACGACAGGGACATAACGCCGGTCCGTTCGGCGATGATCTTCTCGGCATTGCTGCATGCCGCTGTCATCGCTGCCGTCGTGGTCGACCTGCCGTGGCTGCATTCCACGCCGCCGTCGGATCCCTCGCCGCCGGTGATCGAGGTCGAGATGGCGAATATCGCCGACAAGACCAATCCGCCGCCGCCCAAGGCCGAGGTCAAGCCGGCGCCGCCGAAGCCCGAGCCGGCCAAGCCGCCGCCGCAGCCGGTGGCCAAGCCGGAACCGCCCAAGCCCGAGCCGCCGAAGCCGGAGCCGCCGAAGCCGGCCGAGGCCGCGCCGGAACCGGAGCCCCTGCCGAAGCCGAAGGAAGTGCCCAAGGTGGCGGAGAAGCCGCCGGAGCCGCCGCCGACGCCGAAGGCCAAGCCGGAGCCGCCGAAGCCGGCCTTCGATCCGAACAAGCTTGCCGCCCTGCTCGATCGCAGCATCAAGAAGTCGGCCGAGCAGGCGCCGCCGACGCCGACGCCCGCGACGCCGCAGCCGACGCGCTCCAATTCGAGCCAGCTCGCCGACCTGAGCCAGCAGCTCAGCCTGAGCGAGATGGATGCGGTGAAGCAGCAGATCGAGCGCAACTGGTCGGTGCCGGCCGGGGCCAAGGACGCCGGCAACCTGGTGGTGCGCATTCACATTACGCTCAACCCCGACGGAACTTTAAGCGGCCCGCCGCGTATTCTCGACGAGAGCCGCATGGGAGACGACTATTACCGGGTCGCAGCGGAAAGCGCCGTTCGTGCCATCGAGATCAGCCAGCCGCTGAAACTGCCGCCGGACAAGTACGATTCCTGGCGCGACATCACCCTTACCTTTGATCCGAAGGAAATGTTAGGCGGATGAGATCTTTTCTTGGCCTGGTGGTCGCTGCCGTCATCGCGACCTTCGTCTCCTCGTTCGGCTTCGGCGGCGGCGCCGCGCGCGCCGAGCTGCAGATCGACATCAACCGCGGCAACGTCAATCCGCTGCCCATCGCCGTTTCCAACCTCGACGCCGATAGCCCCGCGGCGATCAAGGTCGGCAGCGACACCTCGGCCGTGGTGCGCGCCGACCTCGAGCGTTCCGGCCTGTTCAAACCGATCGATCCGGCCGCCTTCATCCAGACGCCGGCGCAGATGCGGACGCAGCCGCGCTTCCAGGACTGGCGCGTCATCAACGCCCAGGCGCTGGTGACCGGCCGCGTCGAGCCGCAGCCGGACGGCCGGCTCAGGGTCGAGTTCCGGCTCTGGGACATCTATGCCGAGACCCAGATGACCGGCCTGCAATATTTCACCACGCCGGAAAACTGGCGCCGCGTCGCGCACCTGATCGCCGACGCCATCTACAAGCGGCTGACCGGCGAGGACGGCTACTTCGACACCCGCATCGTCTACGTTTCGGAGACGGGGCCGCTGCAGCACCGCATCAAGCGCCTCGCCATCATGGACCAGGACGGCTACAACAACCGCTTCCTGACCGACGGCCGCGCCCTGGTGCTGACGCCGCGCTTCTCGCCGACCTTGCAGGAGATCACCTACCTCTCCTACGGCGTGAACAACGACCGGCCGCGCGTCTACCTCTTCAATATCGACACCG